>JAEORM010000061.1 GCA_016840905.1 Candidatus Gerdarchaeota archaeon
AATTCCATGTAATATTAAAATTAAAAAAATTTTTCCAAAAAAAGATCCAGATGAACAAAAAACGGAGGTATAACGAATTTGATCAAACCTAATACTAAATTGATTTTATGGTTTGATGAATTACGAAATACTGACGTTCCTATAGTTGGAGGCAAAAATGCAAGCTTAGGGGAAATGATACATGCTGGAATGCCAGTTCCTCCAGGTTTTGCTGTTACTGCATATGCTTATGAAATGTTTATAAATAAAACAAAAATTAACAAGAAAATCTATTCTATAATAAATCAAACGATTAAAGATCATAATGATCCAAAACAATATGATGTTGCATCAAAAGAAATTCGCAAATTGATTGAAAAAACCCAAGTTCCAAAAGAAATCTTGTCTGCTGTAAAGGCAGCTTATGAAAAACTCAATAAAAACACCAAAGTTAAGAATTCATTTGTAGCTGTGAGATCAAGTGCTACAGCAGAAGATTTGCCCGATGCTTCTTTTGCAGGACAACAAGAGACTTATTTGAATGTGAAAGGTTCAGCTGATCTTCTTGATAAAGTTGTAAAGTGTTGGTCAAGTTTGTTTACTCCTAGAGCCATCTTCTATCGCAACGAGAAAGGGTTTGAACATGATAAAGTTTTCATTAGTGTTGGGGTGCAGAGAATGGTTAATTCTAAATCTGCTGGTGTTATGTTTTCAATTAATCCTGTTACCGGTAATAGAAATGAAATTGTAATTGAAGGTAATTTTGGATTAGGTGAAACTGTGGTTTCAGGCGCGGTCAATCCTGATGATTTTATAATTGATAAGGGAAATCTGAAAATAAAAGAAAGAAGAATTGCAAGAAAAACAATTCAATATTTGCGTGATCCGTCAACTGGTAAAACCGTTCATCTGGAAGTGCCTGAAGAATATCAAAGAACTCCTTGTGTATCTGATGAAGAACTTTATAAGCTAAGCAATTTAGCTCAAATTATTGAAAACCATTATCAAAAACCCATGGATATTGAATGGGCGATCGATAAAGACTTATCTTTTCCAAATAATATATTTGTGGTTCAGGCTCGACCAGAAACTGTTTGGAGTACCAAAGAAATGGAAAACCAATCACAATTTATAGAAAAAAGCCCAGAAAAAGAGCTAAATATAGTTGCAAGGGGGTTAGCTGCGGGGAAAAGAGGCTATGGTATAGGAATGGCAAAGGTTGTCATGAGTCCAGAAGAAGCATCAGGAACTATGAAGAAAGGGGATATTCTTGTGACAGATATGACTAACCCGGATTTTGTTCCTTTTATGAAAATGGCGTCTGCTATTGTAACTGACAAGGGTGGAATAACTTCTCATGCAGCTATTGTTAGTCGTGAACTTGCTATTCCTTGCGTTGTAGGTACAGAGAATGGTACTCAAGTAATCAAAACTGGTAAAGAATATACTGTTGACTCAAGAAATGGGATAATTTATGCTGGTGTTCTAAAGGAAGCTAAAGAATCCAAAGAATCACAAGCGACAATTTCAATTTCACATGCGGTTCCTGTCACCGCTACAAAAATATACATGAATTTAGGTGTTCCTGAAAAGATTAATGATTATAAGAATCTACCTTTCCAAGGCATTGGGCTAATGAGAACTGAATTTCTTTTGGCAAGTTCGATTGGCGAGCATCCATTGAATTTTGTTGAAACTGGAAAAAGTCAAGAATTTGTTGACAAAATGGCAAAAGGAATTTCAATGGTTGCTAGAGCTATTCAACCTCGTCCTGTTGTGGTTCGATTAAGTGATTTTAAAACAAATGAATACAGAGAACTCAAGGGTGGCGATAAATATGAGATTGTTGAAGAGAATCCAATGCTCGGGTGGAGAGGGTGTAGCAGGTATATCAGCAAATGGTATAAGGAAGCTTTTCGTCTTGAATGCAAAGCTATCAAGAAATGTCGATCAGACTGGGGTCTAAAAAATGTATGGGTAATGCTTCCTATGGTGCGTACTCTTTGGGAAGCCAGGAAAGTACTTGAAATCATGAAAGAAGAAGGATTGGAAAGATCTCTTGATTTCAAAATATGGTTCATGGCTGAAACCCCATCAATAGCAATTATGGCTGATGAATTCTCAAAACTTGTTGATGGTTTTTCAATAGGATCCAATGATATGACTCAGGGTATTCTGATGATTGATCGTGATTCTGAAAGATTGGGTCAAATGGGCTATTTTGATGAGAGAGATCCTGCTGTGAAAAGAATAATTGCACACTTAATTCGAGTGGCACACGAAAACGGCTGTACAGTCTCAATATGTGGTGAAGGACCATCAAATTTACCCGATTTTGCAGAATTTTTAGTCCGGTCAGGTATTGATAGTATATCGGTAAATAATGATGCTTTGGTTGATACAAAAAATCATGTAGCAAGTATAGAACAAAAAATAATTCTTGAACATTTAGCTGAACAATCTAAAGTTCTTAATCTCTCAAATTCTGAAAAATCTAAATCAAATGATGTTTTGAAATTTTAAATTAGTTCCTACTATTTTTTTTTTATCTTAGTTTAATGCTAAAATCGTGTAGGTCATGAAGAACTTCGATTTTGAAGAAGAACGAATTCTGTCTGAAATTATTAAATATAATGCTAAGCGTGTTTTGATTCAGATGCCTCAGGGATTAAAATCTGAGAGTACACGATTAGCTAAAACAATTGAAAAAATTGGTGTTCTTCCAATAGTATCTGCTGATCCTTGTTATGGTTCTTGTGATATTATTGACTTTAATACGAAAAGATTTGGAATTGATTTAGTCTTTCACTTTGGGCATTCTGAAATGATAAAGAGTAATAAAATTCCAATAATTTATTTGGATGTTAAATCCAAAATTAAAATAGATAAAGTTGTAAAAGCCTCTCTTCCTTTTCTAAAAGGATATCTAAAAATTGGTTTGACTACTACTATTCAACATATTCAAACTTTAGAATCTGCTAAGGATCTTCTTGTTTATGCGGGAAAGGAAGTTCATATAGGTGAATCAAATAAAATGTTGCATTCCGGACAAGTTACGGGCTGTAACTATGATAATGTTAAGTCAATTGCCACAGATGTAGAAGCATTTCTTTTTATTGGTGGTGGGTTCTTTCATGCTTTAGGAGTAGCTGTTAATACTTCTAAACCTACTATTCTAGCAAATCCTTTTAATCAAGAAATCCGTTTACTTGAAGAGCAAGCAAATAGATTGCTTAAACAACATTGGACTCTTATTCAAAAAGCGAAAAAAGCAAAAACTTTTGGAATTATTGTTGGCTTAAAACTTGGACAAGAAAATTTCAATGCCGCATTAAGGATCAAAAAAATAATAGAGAAAAAAGGTAAAACTTCTATAATTATGCTTATTAATGAAATAAAACCAGATGTCTTGATGGAATTCACATCTATTGATGCGTACATAAATACTGCATGTCCGCGAATTTCTTTTGATGCTCCTTTAAAATTTTTAAAACCAGTGTTAACTGTTAATGAATTTAAAGTTTTATCTGGCGAATATACATGGGAAGATATGATCAAAAGAGGATTATTCCAAAAATAGATCTGCAGAAATTCTTAAAGAAAATTATAGAACATCC
>JAEORM010000062.1 GCA_016840905.1 Candidatus Gerdarchaeota archaeon
ACTTTTATACCCCTCATGATTTCATGTACATTGAGCTTTTTCATAAGTAAAATTACAATACGTGATGGTATTTATACTCAGAAGCTTGCACTAAGAGGTATAAATATTAATTTAGCTGGTCCAACGGATCTCCTCGAAACGTATAAAGTTCGAGATATAATGACCAAAGATATAATTTGTGTTCCAGAAGATATGCGAATGAAAGAATTTGATTCTTTTGTTGATATGATGGATCATATTGGTTATCCTGTTATAAATATGCAAGGTGAATTCTTGGGAATGATAACCACAATGCATCTTAAAAAAGCAATCAATGCTGATGGTATGGACAAGAATGTATTAGAATTTGCTGAGAAAGAACCTTATGTCCTATATCCCGATGAATCAGTTGACCAAGCCATGAGACTTCTTTATCGCTCAGATTTGGGTCGAATTGTTGTTTTGGATTCTGTTAATTCAAGAAATATAATTGGAATTGTTTCCAATTCAGATGTTATGAGATGTTTGGAAATTCAAAGAATAAAAGACCTCGAAGAAAGAAGATTTGCTGACAAGGAATTATCTAAAGTTGAATTACAAATGGTCGAACGATCAATCAATGAATATCCTGAGTTAGTGGAAAAGGTCAAAGTATTAAAGAGAGAATCTGATGAAAAACTAACTAAGAAAGAATTGCTGGAGTTTCTACGTGATGCCTCTATGGATAAAACTTTAGAAGAAAAAGTTGAGGAAAAATATAAAGAGGTTATAACTAAAAATAAAAGAAAAACCAAGCACAAACGAGATGACAAAGATTGTCCAAAGAAAACAGCTACCCAAAAGGAGAAATGAATTCTGAAAACAATTTAGAGGAATTAAATGAAGATCCAAAAAAATTAGAAGATGATGAAAATCCTGAACTAACTATGGAGGAAAAGAAAAGAGAGAAATTATTTATTTTTTTGCAAAATGGTTTAAAAAGTACCTTAACAGGTATTGGATTTTTTTTCAGGCATCCCAAGGATGCTTTTAAATTATTAATAAAACAAAAAACTTTTGTTGTGTATTTTGTTGCAATTTTATCAGGTTTTGTTGGTGCAGCAGCAGCTTGGGTATTTAGTAATTATATATCCTTAACAAGAATGCTTTTTTATGGGTTAATTTTTGATAATACTCCTGATAATGCACGTTTTCTTATGATTATTCTTTTACCAGCTGTAGCTGCAGCTATCACTGCACCAATATTAATGAAATGGGCTCCTGAAGCGAAAGGGCATGGTATCCCCGAAGTTATGGAAAGTATTGTTTTTAAGGATGGGTATATCAAAACATCCACACCTTATCTTAAAATGAGTTTATCAGGTATTTGTATTGGTGGGGGATTAAGTCTTGGTAGAGAAGGTCCTATTGCTCAAATTGGTGGTGGATTTAGTTCCTTCTTAGGGAGGAATCTTGGATTAAGTGGTAGAAGAATTAAAACTGTTGTTGTATGTGGTTTAGTAGCAGGTATTTCAGCTACTTTTAATGCTCCTATTGGGGCATCAATTTTTGGGTTAGAAATTTTAATAGTATCACTAAGCGCAGACCAATTAATACCAATAGTTGTATCATCACTTATAGCCAATACTGTTGGGAGTTTGATTTTAGAGAATGGTCCTGAACCTATTTTTAAAATACCAGAAGAACTATCTGAAATAACATTCAGTAATTATCTTCCATATCTCCATTGGTTTGCTTTATTAGGATTAGTAACAGGTCTTGTTTCAGTTTTCTATGTAAAATCTGTTGGATTGATAGAGAAGCTTGTTCATAAAGTTAAAAAGGTTCACCCAGTTGTCTGGCCTATCGCAGGAGGTGCAGTAACAGGTATTTTAGGGTTATTAAGTCCAAAAGCTGGCCCACAAGATTTGACTTTTACGCCATTGGGTTCTATTGGATCATTATTACGTATTGAAGGTGTTTCAGACATCCCACGAGTATTTGGTGTAGGGTATGAAACCATTACAGCTTTATTTGAAAATAAACCTATTGAGGAAGGTTGGACAATTATTGGAGGAGGAATAATTTTAGTAATGATTTTGCTTGTGCTTCTTAAGATACTCGCTACAGCTTGTTCAGTTGGATCAGGGAATTCTGGTGGTGTTTTTGCTCCAGCGTTATTTATTGGTGCCTCAACTGGTTATGGTTTTGCAGTTATTCTTTACAGAGTATTCCCTGCTCTTGATTTTACATTACAAGATTATGCCTTATTTACACTAGTCGGGTTAGCGTCTGTATTCTCAGGTTCATCGAGAGCTGTTTTAACTATGATTTTCATGGCATCGGAGATGACTCACTCTTATTACACATTCATCCCCTTAATGATTTCATGTACTCTTAGTTTCTTTATAAGTAGAATTTCTATGCGTGAAAATATCTACACTCAAAAATTATTGCTAAGAGGAGTAAATATCTCTTTAGCAGGACCAACCGATTTACTGGAAACATATAAAGTCAAAGATATTATGACAAAAGATGTTATTTGTGTTCCTGAAGATATGCAAATGACAGAGTTCCATTCTTTTGCTGATACTATGGATCATGTTGGTTATCCAATCATTAACATGCAAGGAGAATTTTTAGGAATGATAACGAATATTCATCTTAAAAAAGCAATGAATGTTGGTGAACTGGATAAAACAGTTATGGATTATGGTGAAAAGGAACCTTATGTACTGTATCCAGAAGAAACTGTTGATCAAGCAATGAGATTACTATATAGATCAGACTTAGGTCGTTTAGTAGTGCTGGATTCAATTGGATCAAAGAATATTATTGGTATTGTTTCTAATTCAGATGTTTTAAAATGCCTAGAAATGCAGCGCTTTAAAGATCTTGAAGAGAGAAAATATGCTGATCAGGAATTACATAAAGTAGAACTAAAAATGGTTGAAAAAGCCATTAATGATTATCCTGAGCTTTTCTATAAGGTGAAAGTTATTCATAGAGAACAAAAAGAAACTCTAACAAAAAAGGAATTGGTGGAATATCTACGAGAAGCTTGTATTGAAAAAACTTTAGAAGA
>JAEORM010000063.1 GCA_016840905.1 Candidatus Gerdarchaeota archaeon
ATAACCACTTTTGTCAATTTCCCGATGGCTTATATCATTCTAATTGTCAGTGGATTATTCCTTTTTATTAGAAATGAAAGAAGAGAGATATTAGCTAGGCTTGATTGGGGAGTTTTATTATTCTTTGGTGGTATGTTCATCGTAATTGATTCGGTAACAAATTCATCGATCTTTCAAGATTCTATCTTACCGTATATTACTGGTGTAGAAGCAAACATTCCCACATTTTGTTTGTTTGTGTTAATCTTATTTGGTGCTTCACAAATCTTTTCTAATGTACCAGTAGCAATTATTGCAGCAAATATTTTACCCGGTACACCTTTAGACCAACCTGTTTTTTGGATAACTGCTGCTTTAACAACTACCTTTGCTGGAGCAACTACAGTATTAGGGGCTGCAAGTAATATTATTGTTTTAGAAACATCAAATAAAAGAGGATTGAATATTTCATGGTGGGAGTTTACACGAGTAGGATTTCCAATCTCGATTGTTTCATTAACCGGTATTTTTATCCTAGGGTTAAGTTATCTAGCAATTACAATGTAAAAAGAGGTGAGAAGAAATCAATCTATGATTCTTCTTCAGAATTTTCAACTACAAAATCAGGTTGTTCTTGATCACTAGATTGAACAGATCCATCATCGTAAATAGTCCAACCAGCTGATGTTTTCAAACTTTTAACAGATTCCAAGAATTGTTCAACTAATTTGGAATATTTTTCTTGTTCTGCTGTTTGGTGATAAATAATGGTAATGTCTTCCTTAAGGTTGGATCTAGTGCTTCTGATACGACCCATAGCTTGTTCACGGGCTTCAATAGACAAGGTGGTACCAAAATGAATACAACGGTCAGCTTCAGGTAAGTCAGTTCCCTTACGAATTAATTTTTCACTTGCAAAGAGAACCTTTACTTCACCTTCCTTAAATCGTTTCAATTGCATATTCTGACTTTCACCACTCATTCGACCATGGACAAAAAGATTAGGAACTCCTTCCTTCTCGAGTAATTGTGAAAGGAATTTAGTCATTTCAACAAAACGAAGGAATATTATCACTGAGTTATCTTCTTCTTGAACGAGTTTCTTAACAATTTGAATTAATCGAAGATCCTTAGGTGAAACCTTAGATGCTGTGCCCTCTTTAACAGCTAATTCAATTAGTTGTTTTACCTCATTCCACTCACCAGAATTTAGTAATAAAGTATTTTTTACATCTCGAACAAAACTAGCAAATTTAGCGAAAGTATGTTCGAAAAGGAATTGTCTAGCCACTACTAAATCGAGATACGCACCAGCATTAATTATTAGATTTTTAAAGAATGCTTCAGAACCTTGTTCAAAATTAGTATCGTGATAGGAACGTTTCATAACTTCATTGGCAAACAATAATGTTCTATTTGGTGGTAAAGTTTGCCCATTAGAGAGACGCATATAACCGCTTTTTAGCACTTTTTCAGTTTGCGAACGTAAGACTATCAATAATTGGTCGACTTCTTTTCGCATATCATCAAAAACATAAAATCGCTTCAATTTAATAGCTGGAGCATGTTCTTGAAAGTCATCCCCTTTAGGATGAATAAATTCTACCTGTTCAGCACCACCAAATTGATTCTCAATAAACCCTAATTTACCTTGTTGAAGAATGGAGGCTGTTAAACCTAAGAATTTGATTCCTTGTTTAGCTCGCAATCTATCTATTAAAGGAGCAAAACGTTTATCCATTCTAAAACCACCCCCTTTAACGGTTTGAGCGGTTATATCCAAGATTTCATCTATTACAACGAATTCAACTTTATCTAAATCCTCAGGAAGGACTCTTCTTTGAGAAGGTGTTCGAGCAAAAAGAGAATTCATTAGGAGAGCAGGAGTAGCAAAAATGAAGCGGGAAATGGCAAAATGCTTCTGAGTAATAGAGGGAGGTAAACTAGTTCCTTCGGGTAAGAGAAAGGAGCTACCATAACTTGAAAGATCATTTTGACAAACATCGTGTAATTGATGCTTCAATTTACGGTCAGGAGAAAGGAATAATACTTTTCCATCAGGTGAAATGTTACCTTTCTTGAGAAGCTCAACTACAACCATTATAGCGATATTTGTTTTACCCATACCAGTGGGCAATAAAAGTACACAAGTCTGTTTCTTATTTTCATAAATAGATTTCAAAATACTTTCAGCGGCATCAATCTGGTAATCTCTTGGAGTGAAGGATAATTCCTCTAAACTTTCAAGGGTCAAAATTTACACACACGCTTAAATTTTATTTAAATTATAAATAGCTGATTGAGATTTAAAAAAAGTTAGGTATAACTCTTTTCATAGCTAATGAGAATAAAAAGGAAAAAATGATTGATTCGAGCACTAAACTCGAACCAAATTCTGCTTATAGATTTAGGAAGCAAATTTAATGTTATCAACTGTTATATAAGGAACTAACCAGGTTTGGTCTCCACGAAGTGGTTTTTGTTCTTTGCTGATATGACTAATTGACTTGAGTGCTGAATAGACATTCCCAACAGCAGTGATTTCTTTCAAAGTGTCAGTAACCTCACCGTTTTCAATTAATTGACCACCCTTTATTGCAGCAGAGAAATCACCAGATATCGGATCTGGACTGGCACTAATACGTTTAATTAGCACACCTTTCTTGATTTCGGGGAGAATGTCATCAATTGATGTTTTGCCAGGTTTGATATTAAGATTGGTGGTAACAATAATGGGGATATTCCGGAAAGAACCACCAGCATGACCTGTGCTTGGGAGATTTTCTTTATTAGCAGTAAAAGCATCGTAGAAAACACCAGTAAAAGTACCTTTATCAATGACGTTCATTTTTTTGCGGGTAACGCCTTCGCGATCAAAAGCACTACTACCGGGACTACCGGTAATGGTTCCATCATCAACTATGGTTAAATCTTTGACAGCAATAACTTCACCTAACTTATCTTGTAGATAACTAGCACCAGCTTGAATAGCAGTAGCCTTAGCAGAATCAATGACTAAAGAAAGCAAGTCTTGAGTAGTATCAGGTGTGAATACAGCTGTTCCTTCAAAGGCAGTAGTCTTTTTAGCTTTTAAGTTACCAAGAACTTTTTCAGCAAATTCAGTGCCTATTTTTTCAACATTAATCTCTGAAACTTTTGTAACCGAATCAAATTCAGCATCAAAAGAACCA
>JAEORM010000064.1 GCA_016840905.1 Candidatus Gerdarchaeota archaeon
ATGAAACGTTCTAAAACGAGAAACGCTGAACCATGTGTTATTTGTCAATCACAGACTAATGCTACTGCAGAAGGCATTGCTGATTCTGAAACTGAATTAAACCACATGATTGCTAAATTAAAACAATAAATAAGCTTGTTACTTCCACTAGTAATGGCTTATTTTATCGATTTTTTTATTAGCCTTTCTTATATATATTTTTCAATATTTTAATTTTAGAATATAATTTGGTCAATTTCTGGTCACTTCTTTGCTAAATGTTTATTATAATTGACTAAAGTAAGAAGGTAATAATTAGTGAGTTGAACTTTATGGAATATAGAAAATATCTAAAAAATCCCGATGTTTTTATCGAATCTGACCAACAAAAAGGATTACCGTTACCCCCTATTCAAAAACCTTACCCAGAGGATACGCAGCTTATTGATTTGATTCCACCTGATAAATTCACAATTGGTAATATTCCTTTATTAACAGCAATTAATAATCGTGAAAGTAGACGTAAATACACTGATGAAGCATTAACATTAGAGGAACTCTCCTTTTTACTCTGGTGCACTCAAGGTGTTAAATCACTTGTTCGTCAGGATTTATTGACAAAACGAACTGTTCCTTCCGGAGGTTGCATGCATCCCTTTGAAACATATTTATTGATTAATCGTGTAGATAACATCCAACCCGGATTGTATCGATATATTGCTGTTGGACATAAATTATTACCAATAAAAACTGATGATCCATCCATGGCTGAAAGAATTGGTGAAATAAATAATGGACAAACATTTGTTGGGAAAGGAGCTGTTGTCTTCATTTGGAGTGTTCGACCATATCGAACTGAATGGCGATATGCAGATGATTCATTAAAAGATATTTTAATGAGTGTGGGTCATATATGTCAAAATCTCTATCTTGCTTGTGAAGCTATTAACGCTGGTACTTGTGCAATTGTAGCTTATCAGCAAGATCCTTTGGACCAATTTATTGGTGTTGATGGCTATGATGAAATAGCCCTTTATGTTGCTCCTGTAGGAAAAATTTAGTAAATTCCAAGCATTGAAGTATATATGATAATTAATGGGATCGATGAATATAAGTTACATTATCATATATACCTTTGCTGTCCTTATTACAAGTATTATTTACATTCTATTGTATAGTAGTAAAAGACAAGAATTTCTTACTTCTGCTGAAAAGATACAAAAAATACCTACCTTAGCAATTAGATTAGGTAAGATAATTCCAACACTCATTGTATTATTTTTCGTTATTTTCTCTGTACCCCAATTTGATATTTTTTTCATTATGATCATTATTACCTTTATCTTTTGTTTATTAGGTGATTTAGGAATAATATTTAATGTATTTCTTGGATTAGTACTCTTCTTTACAGCTCATAGCTTATTCTTTGCATCATATTTGACTCAGATTTTAAAATTTGATGTCTCTCAATTACTTTCAAATGGTACTTTTATTGCTCTTGGGATATTCATTGTGGTTTCCTTAATAGTAGCTGTTCTGATTATTCGGTATATGAATAATAAAATAAATGAAAATCATTCAAAACCCTGGAAGATAAAATTAGCACTATTTTCCTACCTAAGTATTCTATTTCTTCATAGTATTTCTTCATTCATTATAGCATATAATTACTTCAAAATAAAACCAGGGATTATTGTAATCTTTATTGGCAGCATACTCTTTTTTGTTTCAGATTTCCTCATTTCTGTCAGGGAATTCCATCATAAACAGAAATATTCAGTTCTATATATCATGTCCACCTACTATTCTGCTTTATTACTCATTTCGTTTATTACTTATTTTTATCAAACAATCTAAAATGATTGATGTTGTGGATTAAATCACAAGATAGATTATTTTTATTTTTCAATGTAGTAAATAATATTCAATCAACTAAGATTTAGTTATTAACAAAGTAATATTATAAATAGGAAGAACATAAGAAATTATGAGAATTGTGAGTAACTCATATGGTGTTGAAAATGAATCCAATTTTATTGGCTTTTCTACTTACTAGTTTTGCAGGATTATCAACTGGTTTAGGTAGTGCTATACCTTTTTTCTTTAAATCATTTAAAAAATCTTATTTAGCTTTTTTCCTTGGGTTGTCAGGTGGAGTAATGATATTAGTTTCATTTATGGAGCTTTTACCAAAAGGTATCAATAGTCTTGATTCCAATAAAGTCTATTGGGCCTATATCGCTTTCTTTGGTGGGATGGCAATTGTCGTTCTGCTTGATTTCCTTATTCCCAAAGAGAAAAATCCCCATCATATGACACGAGAAGAAGATATCGTTTCTACTATCCAGAAAGAATGTAAGGAGGGTATTTCTTGCGAGGATGAACCAATACCAAATACTCGAGTTGAACAAATATCTCCTATAGAAGAAAAGGATCCTGAAAAAGCCCTTAGAAGAACAGGTATACTTACGGCAGTAGCTATAGCGATCCATAATTTCCCAGAAGGAATTGCAACTTTTGCTACCACTTTGGGTGATCCATCACTAGGAATTACCATTGCTATTGCAATAGCGATACATAATATTCCTGAAGGGATTAGTGTTTCAATACCTATCTATTATGCTACTAAAAATAAGTGGAAAAGCTTTGGATTATCATTTGCTTCTGGTATAGCTGAACCTATTGGTGCGCTTATTGCTTTTGGTATAATCAAAATTTTTGTGAGTGATCTTTTAATAAATGACCTAGTTATAGGTATTAGTTTAGCAGTTATTGCTGGTATAATGGTGTACATTTCTATTGACGAGCTTATTCCAGTTGCTCGAGAGTATGGCAAAGGCGATGTTGTAATGGCTGGTGTAGTTACAGGAATGGTCATCATGGCAGCTAGCTTGGTTTTGTTCAAACTGATTTAATTTCAGAAATTTGACTATCTAATGAACCAAACTCGTTCTTTGCCTTAAGAGCTCGTTCTTCTTCTATTTGTTGAGGGGTTTTGAAACCAAATTTCTTTTTCACATAAATTAGAAGCAAAAGTGGGATGAGTGATAAAATAATCAGTAAGAGGTATTCATATGGTAACGAATAATTTTGATCAACCATCACTCCAAAAATAACTGGAACTGTTGCTGAGAAAGCTGTCATAAGTGCAGTAATTACTCCATATACTGAACTTAATATTTCGAGAGGAATTATTTCTGCTAAAATTGAATTTGATGATGGATTCCCAAAGTAAAATGATGATGCTAAAAATACAAAAAGTAGGATTGCTACTATACCTAATCCGGTTGTGGTGGTTGTATTCGTTAATGTTAAGGCTCCTATGAAAACAACTACTCCCACAGCAGCAGTGGTAGTTGCTACTTTGGACCAGAGGAATGTTTTCAAACTTCCAGCTTTTATTGAAACAAATCCACTTATTAAGGCAGCTATCCCCCCAGAAGCTAGCACTAACGACATGATTAATGCAGAACCCATTTTTGAGTAACCAAAACGATCTTCAAAAATAAATGATGTGAAGGTATTTACCAATCTAAAAATCCCTGTACGGATAATTTGTGCTACCACTAGAGCAATAAATGGTAGGCTAATAAATCCTAATAATTTCTTGTTAATTTTAGATTTCTTCTGATCTATCATATTTGTATTGTATACTCTTTCACCAATGACAGCTATTTTTTGCGGTTGATAATGTAAGTGTTTCTTGCTTAATAGAAGGAAGGTGATTAAAATAGGGATGCAAACCAATCCAAAAATACCAAAAATCAAAGTAGCTGTTCTCCAACCCAACCAATTGGAAAAACCTAATGTAGCTATTGGTGTAACGATTGAACCAATATTACCAAAGATGAGGTTTATACTGTGTGCTAGATTTCTGTTAGCACCAACTTCTTGTGAGAGGACTGGTAAAGCGATTGGATGAAATACTGATGAACCTACTCCAACAACAACTCCAGCAGTTAAAAGAACACCAAAAGAATTTGCTACGTATATTATAAACGTGTGACTAACAATTAATATGAAACCTATAGCAATGAGCTCAAAACGCCACTTCCTAACCATATCACCTGCAAATCCGATAATAATTGTTAATGGTATTGTTACTAGAACAATTGTCATAGAGATAATACCTATTTGAGTATAAGATAAGAAGTTGACATCTTCACGGATGATTTGACATAAAATAGGTAAAAAGTAAGGATAAATGTGGGCCATAGTATGAAACAGATTTAGCGGCATTAAAAGCTTAAAATTCTCTTTTTGTAACATAAAGTATTCATCGACATTCAACTCTGATTCATTATTAAAAATATTTTGACTAATAAAATTAAATTGAATGAATGGAGAGGATACATAAAAAAATTGGTTAGAAAACATCTAACCTTTATTTTGGAAGTACATATAATCAATTGCTACTGCATAAGCCAAAGCAATTAAAGGATCAATTATTTCACTTACAACTACTCTGAATTGGTCTCGCCAAGTGAACCATTTTTTATCAACTGTTAAGAGTAATCTTCCCTGAGGATCTACTGCTTGCCAATTCGTTTTAACCCAAAGTTGTTCATTAGGAAGGCCTATCAATTGCTTTTGATGGTTATAGAGTTCCCATGTTCTTTTCAGAAAACCAAATTTACCTTTTATTGCTCCTCTGAAGTTTCCTGCATGATCATAAATTTCAAATGATTTATCTTGAATACTAAAAACTGTAGGATTACCTTTTACCTTTGCTACATGAGCACCATTAGCATCAAAGAAATCAAATTCTCCACCCCAACTTATGATCTTACCCCGTATTTCACCCATTTGTTGACCCGTGACATTATAAATTGTGTATTTCGGTCCCCAACTGAAAAATGCTTGAATAACAAGATATTCTCGATGACGAAACATAGGAATGTTATTTCTCCAAGCAGGTGGAAGCATTGGAGGTGCTAGTGGTGGAGGGCTTGGATCTATTTTATAAGCAGGTGCTTTCTTTCCTCCTGCTTCTATCGCATCTGCATGTGTTTGAAATGAGTGGCATCCCTGGCAATAATAGTCACCAAACTCGGATAAAAATTGTACCTGTTCTCCACAAAATTTACAATAATGTATTTGACTATCTGACAATTCATTCTACTCCTAAAAGATAGTTGCTAAAATATTAATTGCTTTATTTTAATTTAAATATTTATAATTTAAAAAGACTAAATTGGTATTCTTAAAAAGGAAAAAAAAGGTTAAATGAAAATTAACCTTTAACCACAGCAATTGGTTTTAAACGAACAACCTTCTTACCAATGCCAACATTATGACTGACGTTTGCTACAGAATCAATATCTTTGTAAACACCAGGGGCTTCCTCTGCAATAACTTTGGGATTGGTTGCTTTGATTTGAATACCTTTGGCTTTCAGTTCATCAATTATGGTTGCTCCCCAAAATTGTTTCAAAGCACCACTTCTGCTTAAAACTCTACCAGCTCCATGAGCTGTGCTTCCAAAGCTAATTTCCATTCCTTTTGGTTGTCCTATTAAAACATAGGATGCTGTGCCCATACTTCCAGGTAAAATAACTGGTTGTCCAATAGAACGATATTTTTGTGGAACTGCTGGATGATCAGCTGGAAATGCTCGAGTAGCTCCTTTTCGATGAGTAATAACTGTACGTTTTTTACCTTCAATAATATGGTCTTCTTTTTTAGCAATATTATGAGCTACATCATAAACCAAATGCATATCAAGTTCTTCTGCTGAACGCTCAAATCGTTTTTCAAATGTTTCTCTAACCCAGTGCAGGATCATTTGTCTGTTTCCCCAGGCAAAGTTTGCTCCACAAGCCATTGCTTTTAGATAATTTTGTCCATCTTCACTTTGAATTGGTACACATGCTAATTCACGATCAGGTGGGTTCAAATTATATTTAGGCATTTTTTGTTCTAATTGTCTTAGATAATCTCCACAAATTTCATGACCTAACCCTCTACTACCTGTATGAATCATTACTAATACTTGATCTTTTTCAAGTATACCCATCGCTTTAGCCAAAGTTTCGTCGTATATTTGATCAACATATTGAATTTCTAAAAAGTGATTTCCACTTCCTAGACTACCTGCTTGAGGCATTCCTCGAGAAATAGCTCGTTCTGAGACTGCAGAAGGGTCAGCATTTGCCATAGCACCGTTTTCTTCACAATGTTCAATATCTTCTTCCCAACCTAATCCTCGTTTAACACAATATTTTGCTCCTTCTACGAGTAGTTCATTTAGCTCATTACGAGATAAATGAATTTTAGCTTTAGAGCCTACTCCTGCAGGAACGTTATCATACATTTCTTCAGATAATTTCTTTGCATGAGGTAATACTTCTTTCTTAGTTAGATTGGTTCTTACTAAACGTACACCACAATTAATGTCATACCCTACTCCACCAGGACTAACAACACCCTCGTTATAATCAGTTGCTGCAACACCACCAATTGGAAATCCATAGCCCATATGCCCATCGGGTAAAACAAGAGAATTTTTGTAAATACCAGGTAACCAAGCAACATGAGTTGCTTGTAGGAACATTTTCTCCTCCATTCCTTTAATGAGTTTTTCATCTGCAAAAATTCTTACAGGAACTTTCATGTAGCTTTTCTCGCTTTTAGGAATTTCATAAATATTATCAGCAATTTTTTTGGGTAAAATTGGTGCCATTTTTAATCAACATTTTTCTTTTTTTTAGGTTTGAAGTGAGGGAATTTCTTAGAAACTTCCTTCGGAAAGACCGGTATCAGACTCACTTAATTCTAAGTACTCTTCGTTCTTGTGTAAATTATTAATGTTTCGTTTAGCTAGCTTCTATTTAAAAACAATGTCAACAGCATTTAGTTACTGAGTTTTTATAAAATTATCATTATCGTGTTAACAATAGGACTTTAATAATTACTACCAAATTGTCACACGATAATAATGACAACAACAATCATTGTAGGAGGATTCTGGGGCGATGAAGGTAAAGGAAAGATTATTAGCTACATCGCTTACACAGAAGATCCAGCCATTATTGCTCGTGGTGGTGTAGGAACCAACGCTGGTCACACAGTTGTTTTTGAGGGAAAGAAATTCGGTTTGCGAATGATTCCTAGTGGTTTTACCAGTAAAAAATCTCGTTTATTAATTGGTGCTGGTGTTTTGGTGGATCCTGAAATTTTCCTTAAAGAAATTGAAGAAACAGGTTGCAAGGATCGCATAGGAATTGATTTTCAAGCGGGGATAATTGATAAACAACACAGAGAGCTTGATAGAAAAGATAAACACCTTAGCGAAAAAATTGGTAGCACAGGAACTGGTTGTGGTCCAGCAAATGAAGATCGTGCGCGTAGAACGTTACGATTAGCAAAAGAAATACCTGAATTGCAACCTTATCTTACTGATGTTTCAAAGGAAATCAATGAAGCAATAAATGCTAAGAAGAATGTTGTTCTTGAGGGAACACAAGGAACAATGCTTTCACTCTTCCATGGAACATATCCATTTGTTACAAGTAAAGATGTTTCTGCACCTCAAATCTGTTCTGATGTAGGTATCGGTCCAACGAAAGTTGATGAGGTTATTGTAGTGTTCAAAGCTTTTATGACTCGTGTTGGTGAGGGACCAATGCCAGGCACACTTTCAGAAGAAGAAATGATGAAAAGAGGATGGGCTGAATTTGGCACGGTAACAGGACGAGCAAGAAGGTCAGCTCCAATTGATTTTGATATCGCAAGAAAAGCCATTCGCTTAAATGGTGCAACACAAATTGCTTTAACAAAATTAGACATTCTCTTCCCTGAAATAAAAGGTGCTGATTCAGAGGATAAACTCTCAAAAGCAGCTCTCGATTTTATAGCTAATATAGAAAAAGAAACTAATACACCTGTGACTTTAATTGGCACAGGTCCAGAAGCTGAAGCTTTAATTGATCTTAGAAAGAAGAAATTATAATTTATCTTCTTCCTTTTCTTTATTTTTTTTATTAACCTCTTTTTTAGAATTTTTCTTCTTCAGATGTTTTTCTTCAATATCATAATTTGTAGGTGGTTTGCGTTTTGACATGACAAAAGCTGTTGTTAGTGCACCAAATATTACTGCACTTACAACTATTGCAGGGAATTTTCCCGACCAAAATTCCTCTGGAACATAATTTGTTGATTCTTTTAATAAATAAAAGTAACTACTGTTAAATGCCTCATCAGATGATGTTTTTGCAGAAAAAGTAACACTAAAGAATTTATCCCATTTATTAGTGGGCCCTATAGTTGCTCGATAGGTAATATTCGAGCCTGCTATGAGATTCATTTTAACTGAGTCTTCTCCCTCTACTAATTGATCAGTAAAGACATAAACAGAACCTAGTTTTATGTCTGAACCAAGGACATTAACATAAACATCTGCATATTGATCTGTATCACTTGATTTAAAGCGATAGGAGAAATCAAGGAAAACAATTCCTATTACAGGTCGAACGGTAAAACGATAAGTTAGTTTAGCTTGCTCAATTATTCGGGAAGCATTTATTTTTAGATAGTAATCGCCTTCTTCAGCAAAGGGACCTAATGCTCCACTAAATAATACATTTTCATCTGTTATTGTTAATATCTTAGTGAATTCAGTCATAACCCAATTGACTTGATCAAGTGAATAATATGAATGAACTTCAGAAAGATCTGCTTGAGGTCCAAGTAATTGAACTGTTAGATTCAAAATCGTAGAATTAGTGTAAATAGTTTGACCATAGAGTGGGAAATCGTAAATTTTCAATTGATGAGTTGCTTGTGTTGATAAGGTATTAGTAGGTATATTACTCTGAGCTTTTACATTAAGTATAAACGGTATCGTAATTATACCTAAGATAAATGTGAATAGCAATAATCGTTTTTGGTTGATTTTTCTCATAAATGATCCACTTACACAATATTCTGATAGTTTATCTAATATATTCATTTCTAAAGTATTTGAAAATAGCTCAATTTTTAGCAGAGAGCTTAAATAGTTAGTAGATTAATTTATTCAGATTAATTGATAGACTACTTATAGTTAGGTGTATATAGTGACAGAAAAAACCGATCTTGAAGAAGATGAGGAAAATCTTACTTTTAAAAATGATAAAAAATTAAGACGTGAACGTGCTTCAACTCAAGCATTAATCAATACAGCCAACATAATCGATCAAGCAGATGCTCAGGTGCTTTCTTCTATGTATGACCCAATTGCCACAAGTCTTAGTTTAACTGATTCTACCAGTCTTGGAGCAATTACCACTGCAAGAGCTTTATTGCAAGCTGTGAGCAGTCCAATTTGGGGATGGTTATCTGATAAATTTTCAAGAAAATTCATTCTCTCTATTGGATGTTTTGTATGGGGAGCGTTTACAATAATTTTAGCATTCCTTAATTCCTATTGGGGAATGTTTTTTGTTAGAGCATTTACTGGTTTAGGTTTAGCAGTAATAGTACCAACAACACAATCATTGATTGCTGATTATTTCCCTCAAGCAAAACGAGGTAAAGCCTTTGGAGTATTAGGATTGACAACAGTTTTAGGGGCAATTGTTGGAACACTTTATGCTACTATTTTAGGTGATATGACAATTCTTGGGTTTGATGGTTGGAGATTTGTATTCGTTTCTCTTGGTATTTTCAGCATTATACTTGGAGTGTTTGTAGTGATTTTTGCTAAAGATCCTGCTCGAGGTCTTTCAGAAGAAGATTTTGATAAATTAAAACAAGAAAAAGAAGAAGAAAAACGAACAGTAAAATTAGCTGATTATGGAAAAATCCTCTCTAATAAAACATTTATGTTAATTGTTGCTCAAGGTATCGCTGGATCAATTCCTTGGAATTCTATTCTTTTTATGATTTTATGGTTAGAAACAATGGGCGTAGAACCTTTCATGGCTGGAATAGCTTTTGCAGTAGTAGCTATTGGTGCTGCGTTTGGTAATCTCTTTGGTGGGTTCATAGGTGATAGAGCTGAAAAATGGAATCCCAACAAGGGAAGAATTCTCATGGCACAAATTTCTGTTTTTTCAGGAATCCCAATGATGCTTATACTTTTCTGGATTATACCTGATTATCTTATTATACCAAATTATCTTGAATTAGGTTTACAATTACCAACAAATATGCTGTACTTATTTATTGCAATAGGCATTTTTACTGGTTTTATGATAAGTTGGAGTGCACCAGCTACAAACAATCCCATTTTCAGTGAATTATTTGAACCTGAAATTCGTGGAACAGCTTTTTCAGTTGATCGCTTATTTGAAGGTAGTATAGCTGCTACAGGAACACTAATTGTAGGATTAATAGCTGATCACGCTTTTGGTTATGATAAAACACTGAAGGTCACTCCTGCAGGTGTGGTTAACAACGTTCAAGCGTTAGGTTATGCAATGCTTATTTCTACAGTAATTCCATGGACCATTTGTTTGATTTGTTATTCCTTTATTTACTGGACCTATCCTAAAGATAGAGACATAGCTAAACAAAAAATGCTTGAAAGAACAGCAAGAATACAAAATAAAGAAATAACCACAGATAAAACGAAAATTGAAAAAGTTAAAGATGAAACTGAGGATATAGAAGGAGGTTAACTAATTGACAGAAAATGTTAGTGTAATTCTTCATTGGAATACTGATTATGCAGAAATCCCAAGAAAAGAACTTCCTAATGTCGTTAAGCTCTCTTATGAACCGATGGTTAGTGCTATCGAAAATTGGCGTAATGGAACTATTTGTTTCAATATTACAGGTCATACGATTGAATATTTATTAAAAAATTATCCTGAGCTTATCGATCGTATAAAAGCACTTGTAAAAGAGAACGTTGTTGAAATGCTTGGATGTGGTTATAGTCATCCAATTCTTCCACTTCTCCCTCGAGAAAGAGTAAAAACTCAACTGGAGGACCATATAAACCATCTCAATAAAGTGTTTGGTAAAAAACCTAAAGGTATTTGGCCGCCAGAATTAGCTGTTAGTCCTTCTGTGTTATCTCAAATAAAAGAATTAGGTATTGAATGGGCAGCTGTTGATTATGAACACTTCCTACTTGCACAACACTTTGGAAATGATAGAAATCCTTTCGAATGTCGGAATCAAACACTTACTGAAGAATTAGTGGATGCGTTCTGGTCAAGAGGACCAGGAAAACTTTTCAGCTACCTTCATGCAAAGAAATCTATGGAAATAGCTAATGCTGAGCAAACAGACCCATTACAAAGAGCTATTCTTAGTGATACTGAATCTTTGAAAATCTATCTTTCCGCTGTTAGCTGGACATATTCAACCCAATTTGCTGTAGGTGGAAATGTTCCGATTTATAATGCAAAAACTCATTTGAAATCTATTCTCAAGGTTAAAACAAAAATCCTACCATTGTATGCTAGCGATATTGAGTTCTTTGGCTATAGAGGTATGGGACCTACCCCCGCTACACCAAAAACGTTGATCGATTTCCTTCAAAAGCTAAAAGAAAATGGTGTGACAACTACATCACCTTCACAAATACCAGATGAAAATTGGCATGTTGAACCCAAATACATTTGCGCAGGCGCTTGGTCACCTGATAAATCGTTCAGGATATGGACTGATAGCGAAGATAATAAGGAATTCCAAAGACGAACTGATGAAATCTATTCCCAACTTCGTATTCGAGGATGGCCAAAGGATTTACTGACAAAACTTGAACCCTATTTACGTATCATGGAAAACAGTGATCCTCGAGGATGGGCACCTTTACCAGAACGTAAAAAAGAAGCTTATCAAGCAATGAATACTATATTTAGTATTCTTGATAAAAAATAGGTTTTAAAGAAAAAGAA
>JAEORM010000065.1 GCA_016840905.1 Candidatus Gerdarchaeota archaeon
TAATATTGGTAATTTAAAAGCAGGCGTGAACAAATTTTTCAAAATGATTTCAGAAGAAATCCAAAGTGAGGAAAAAATAGGTATAAAAATTCATTTTGGTGAAGGTAACAATGACACACATGTAAACGCTTCACTATTACGAGATATAACTAAATATTTCAATGAACCAGTTTTTGTTGAATGTAATGTTCTATATCGAGGAAATAGAATGAGAAGAGAAGATCACATAAAGCAAGCAGAAGAACACGGATTCGATTTTGCAGAGATTGATATTTTAGATGGAGAAATGGGAGAAGATTATGTAGAAATAGAAATAGATACAAAAAACACTAAAAAAGCAAAAATAGGAAGAGGTATAAAGAAATATGAAAACCTCATATCTATTGCTCATTTCAAGGGACATATTGTTTCAGGTTTTGGAGGAGCGCTAAAAAATGTTGGAATGGGATTAGGTGCTCGAGGTGGAAAGCTTGATATGCACGCAGGAGTCTCACCAATAATAGATGAGAAGAAATGTACTGCATGTGGCTCATGTGCAGAGCAGTGTCCAGGTGATGCTATAACAGTAGAAGATTATGCAGTAATAAATCCTGACTCATGCATAGGTTGTGCTCAATGTATTGCTGTTTGTCCTGAAGGAGCAATAAAAATCCCTTGGGGTAAAAGACCTACAAATGAATTTGCTGAAAAAATGGCTGAATATACTCTTGCTTGTACGATCAATCGGAAATGGTGGTATATCAATTTCTTAACAAATATCACTATGAAATGTGATTGTGTGGGTTCAAAACAAGAGCCATTTATGGGAGATATTGGTATTCTATTTTCAAAGGATCCTATAGCAATCGATAAAGCATCAATGGATTTGCTTGTTGAACGATATGGTGATGACCCATTCAAAATATATAACAAAAATAGCACCTATATTTTGAAATATGGTGAAGAAATAGGTTTAGGGTCCACCAAATATGAATTAGAAATCGTACAATAACAAATCTTTTTATTTTCCTTTTTATTTTTATTTTAAAAATGGACGAACAAATTGCACTTAAAAATGGGATTCCTCCTTTAGATAAAATGAAATATGCTAAAATAGTTACTATTATTGGTTTAGCTCTTAATTTAATCTTAGCTTCTTTAAAAATAACTGTAAGCATTACAAGCAATAATCTTTCATTACTTGCAGATGGTTTAGACTCAGGATTAGATTTAGCAACAACTATGTTAGGTTTCTTTGCTATTAGAATTGCCGATAGGCCTGCAGATAAAGATCATCATTTTGGTCATGGAAAAATAGAAAATCTTTTTTCGATGGGTATTGCTTTTCTTCTTGTAGCTTCCTCAGGTATTATTGGATACCAAGCTGTTACAAAATTAATTAGTAAAACTCCCCCTGAATTCTCATATTATAATATCATTGTTTCCAGTGCTAGTATCGTCCTAAAAGCAGTACTTGTTTTTATTAACATTAGAATAGGTAAAAAGATAAATTCACCAACCTTAGTAGCTAATGGATTAAATTTCAGAACAGATATTTTAACTTCTGGAGTTGTTTTAGTTTCTGTAATAATTGCTCCTCTCTCAGTAAGTGGATTCAGTCTTTATTGGATAGATCCAACGATTGCTCTGATGATAAGTATAGTTATTATTATAACAGCTATTAAAATAACAAAGGAAGCTTCTAGTGTTCTTCTTGATGAAAGTCCAAAACAAGAAATGGTAAATGATATTGTTAAATTAGCTAAAGAACAAGATGGAGTAAAAGATATAGCAAATATTAGAGTGCGTTCAATTGGAGCTGAAAGTTTATTTGTAGATATTGATGTTTTATTGAATCCTAAAATTACCATTGAAGATGGGCATAATATTGTTACAAAATTAGAAAATGTAATAATGGAGCAACTGCCAGTAAAATATATTCAAGTACACATGGAACCATATCATTCTAATGACATTAAAATTGACAATAATTCGGAGCTTAAATAAATGAAGAAAAAGGTAGAAAATCAAGATCAATCTACTGAATTCAATCTAAAATCAAAATATATGGTAATTTTAATTTTTGGAATTATAATATGTTCCATAGCAATTCTAGTTGGGGCTATTTATCTATTTATTAGTCCTGGACTAATCTCAGGTCTTGTTTTTGGAGCTATTTTAATTGTCTTTCTTATTTTACCAGTGATTTTAGTTATCATTTATTATTTCAAAAGAATAAGAAAAACGTCTATTGATAGTCCTACTAAAGAAGAATCACAAAAAGAGAAACCTAAGAGAGTTATACAATTAAAAGAAATAGAAAAATAACAAAACGGGTTATCGGAATGACCAAGCATAAATTTAATATCATCTTGTTATGGTTTACCATAGTATTTACAATACAATTAGCTGTTGGATTAAAAGCACTAAATGCTCAATTTGAATTAAACAATCCATTGGATATCAAAGATAATATTGAGGAAATTGAGCTAATTGATATTCCTGATAAAATTATTGATCAAGTCTTATTCTTATTTGTTGATGGTATGAGATATGATAAAATGCTTGAAGCAAACACACCTAATATGGATCGTTTATTATTGAATGGAACATCTTTTAGTAATTATAGATCTGTTTTACCAAGCTATAGTACTGTCAATTATGCTGCTTTTGCAAGTGGTTCCAGTCCGAATTTTACAGAAGTCTATTCTAATGGTTATAATGGAAATCCTGATTTTCCTA
>JAEORM010000066.1 GCA_016840905.1 Candidatus Gerdarchaeota archaeon
ACCGTAGCAACAATATCATAAATACCACGGACCATATAAGCCTCAGTGACTTCTTTACAGGTCTTTATTGTATTCAGCACCTCTTCAGCTGAAAATAAGTCTGTGTTTATACAAACCAGGGCTTTAGGCATCTTTTGCCCCTCACTATAATATTATGTCCGAAGATGTATTTTTAGTTATTCCAGTTGAGATTTTTTCAATTAGAATTTATTATGATTTTTATGGAAACGGATCTTTGTTTTTTGGTTATGGTCAGTTTTTTAAGAGTGAACAGCAGAATAATGACATTGATTAAAATGTTGGAAGAAATTGGTGTTTGGGTATTTGCGGTCGCATCGGTTTTAGCGGCGTTTTTAGCTCTTTGGACTGTTAAAGAGATTCGAAAGACGACGAAGAGTGCTTTGTCTGTTATTGAGGGGCAGCTTTTGGTTGATTTTTTGAGGGAGTATTCTTCGGATGCTGTGCAGGAGTCATTGCAGACTTTAAGGAACTGGAAGCGGGACAATAAGAATGATTACAAAAGCGTTTTTGAAGATCTTTTTAAGCATAATGATATCTCCGTTATTCCTCTTAATAGGGCGCGTCGCACTGTTTTCCGGTTTTTCCAGCGGATGCTTCAGCTCTATGAAGGTAGATATGTTTCAGCAGATTTTTGCCGTACAATTTGTAAGATGAGCGAAACCGATGTGTTGTTTGATATCGTGGAGCCTTTTGATGAAATAGTGGCGCGTAACGATCCTAATCACGCTTATGATGGGGCAACTTTTCAAAAACTTAGGTCAATCTGCAGAAACCAAGAATCCGTCAAAAGTTAATAACTATTTATTTTCTTCTTATTTTCTTTCCACATTTTAGGCAGTAGAAGGTCCCCGAAGGGTTTTCCGCATCGCAGAAGATGCAAACTGTCTTATTGGGATTTTCAGAAGGGAGAGAAGAATCAAATTTTGGTTTTGGCCTATTTGATGAGCTCTTTAGTGCATCAAATAAGGTGTAAATGAGCGCGATTATGATAAAAATTATTCCCGTTACCATGAGGCTTGACTTAACCATTAGAATCGATGCATATTCTGGGGCTGCCGCGTATGGTATTCCGAGGTATGATTTCACGGCTCGAGGAATGGCGATTGGTAAGCCTAATAGTGTGAGTATGACGCCTGCAACTAAGATTAGAATACTTCCCTTAGATATTGTGCCCATTTTTATTCACTTATTGAGTGATTATACTCTGTTATTTTCTTATGCTTTGTGCTCTTTTTATATTAATTCTTATAAACCAAATTTTTTGGGTTATACTTTTTAGCCTGCTCTTTAAGCGTTCGCTTTAAAATAATTTTAAGTTTTTAGGTTTACTTTATTTTTATGAGCTGAAAGATAAATTTTTATTTTGAGAACGATAGACACTGATTGGGATGCTTGAATCTCTTACATTTCAGGTAATAATTCTGGCTGTTTCATTGTTGGGTTTGGCTTCTGCTAGTCATTTTGCCATCAAATCTGTTGAGAAAATAGTTGAGATAACTGGACTCAGCGAAGCTTCGGTAGGTTTTATAATTCTTTCAGTTCTGACTTCTACTCCCGAAATTATTGTTGCCATCTTTTCTGTTTCACAAGGAAATGCTGGAGTTAGTATAGGAGATATTTTAGGTTCAAACGTTTTTAACATAGCATTTGTTGTTGGTCTTTTGGGGATTCTGGGCTACATAAAAATTTGTTGCACTGATCTTCTTGTGGAACTAACCGATATGCTTTCAGTAATTCTTCTAATTCCGCTTTTGCTTGTTGTGAGTCAATTTCAGATATTAGAGATTCCAAGTCAGTTGGTTGGTGCTTTGCTTCTAATTGCTTTTTTTGTAAGTACTTATTTAATAGCTAGGAAAAGAACGCCTCCTGTTCGGTCTAATGGAGCAAGCATAATTAATCGAAAGACTGGTAGAGTTATTTTGACTCTTTTGGGAAGTTTTGCTGTTGTGGTAGTATCTGCTCAGTTTACGGTTATTTCGGCTTCAAATATAGCAGTAACTCTTGGTGTTCCTGCGGTTCTTGTAGGTGCAAAGATAGTTGCCATAGGTACTTCACTGCCTGAACTTACCCTTGATTTAGCGGCCATTAGACGGGGTAGAATGCAGTTGGCTATTGGAGGTATTATCGGCTCTAATCTTACGAATCTTACTTTGGTATTAGGTCTTGTTCTTTTAACTTCTTCATTCAATGTCGATCTAACGGTTTTTATCGAAATCATTCCATTTCTGATTATATCCACCGTAATTTTTTGGCGTTTCATAATCAGAGGGGGTGTTTCAAGGATAGCAGGATTAATGCTGATATTAACGTATATTTTATTCCAAATTTTGGTAGTCTAAAAAAATAAATTGTTTATCGACTATATACAAAAGAATAGAGATTTGAGAATGGCTAATTATCCTTTCAGGTTTCTTTGAGTTGCTAAATATTCCTTAATTATTTCACTGATATCATTTGAAAAAGCTAACATCAACTCAAATAGTCTATCTGCAACTATTTGATTTGTTTTAGGAGTTTGTCCTAATATTTCCATGCCCGCATTCGCCGTGTTAAGAATTTTGGTTGCGCTTCCTTTTATTCTGGCAAGGACCATGTACTGCTTGAAGGCCAAATCTTTCTCA
>JAEORM010000067.1 GCA_016840905.1 Candidatus Gerdarchaeota archaeon
TGCAATTACTATTTTCATTGTGATGAGCATAAATAATTAATACATTCATACCTTATTTTAGGTTATATTGTAATTAAAATGCCATCCATATTAAACGACTTAATAGACTTTATATATTAGTAACCGTGAATAAGATTAAAAATGAATTATTAACAATCGTCAAGTGAGGAAAAAAAATATGACAAAATATGTTTGTCACCGTTGTGGAAAAAATATCACCCCTGAAGAACTTAATTTAATGCCAGGCTCTAAATGTCCTGATTGTGGTCATCGTATTTTACTAAAAACTAGACCACCTATCATTAAAAAATTGAAATCAGAATAAATGATTTTTTTATTATAGAAAAAAAGAATGAAGATTATTCTTCATTTTCTTCTAATTCTTTTAATACTTTCTCAATCTCATTAAAGGCATATTCTTGAGAGAGTAGTAATACTAATACATCAGCTAGGTCTTCAGTTGTTACACGTATTTGTTCCATCGTATCTCTATCACGAATTGTTACTGTGTCATCGTCTAATGTGTCATAATCAATAGTTATGCAATATGGAATGCCTATTTCATCTGCTCTAGCATAACGTTTGCCTATTTTACCGGTTGAATCAAAGATTACTTCCAATCCTTCTGCTTTGAGATCTTCAAAAATTTCTAGTGCTCGTTCTTCTAAACCATCCTTCTTCATTAAAGGACAAACTTGCAAATCATATGGTGAAACAGTTGGTGGGAATTGGAACCAAGTCCATTCTCTATCTTTGGTTTCTCTGTAGCAACTTTCAAGGATACAATATAATGTTCTACCAACACCAATTGATGGTTCTATAACATAAGGAATAACATTTCCGTTTACATATTGTGTAGCCATCTTTGTACCGCTATGATTTTCATGACTTATCAAGTCATGTTGCTGTCTAAATGCATTTCCAACAACTTCTGTCCAACCAATAGATAAATTCACTTCGAGATCAAAATTACCACCGCTATAATGGGGTGTTTCATTTGGAAGCATATGCCTAAATCTGACAAGATCTCGATCGACTCCAAGTTCTTCAAAGAATATCTTCTCTTTTGCTAGATAATAAGTCATTGCTGCGTTTGGTAGAATTTTCTTTCTAGCAGCTTCCTCTGCTGTAACCTCTAGAGGTATTCTAATATTCTTTGCTTGTTGTTCTCGAGTAAGTATCGGTAAAACTTCATCAGCTACTTCCTCGAAATTGGGTGGATTGTCCAATTGATCTTCTGCAAAAAATACTTCTAATTCCATTTGAGTGAATTCACGAACACGAATAATGAATTGTCTTGGAGAGATTTCATTACGATAAACTTTCCCTACTTGAGCTATTCCAAAAGGCAATTGGGCTCGCATAGTATGAGCAATTCGTTTAAAACTTGTGAAAATATTTTGAGCTGTTTCAGGACGAAGATAAGCGACATTACCTTCAGTAGAACCAATTTCAGTTCGTAACATTAAATTAAACTCTCGAGCGTTCATAAATTCTCCTTTACATCTTGGACAAGTTAATTTATTTTTAGCAATTATTTTGTCAAGTTCATCAACTGATAATCCATCAACATTCTGCTTTAGATTTTCTTCTATAATTTTATCAGCTCGATACATTGATTTACAATTTTTGCACTGTATAAGTGGATCACAGAATTTAGCTAAATGCCCTGATCCTTCAAATACTTTTTCAGGTAAAATTATTGCCCCTTCAATTTCAAAGTGATTTTCACTTTTTACAAAATATTCCCGCCAGAAATTGATTATTTTACGTCTCATTAGGGTTCCTATTGGTCCATATTCAAAAACACCAGATAACCCACCATAGATTTCTGCTGCGGGAAAAGCTATTCCCCTTCGATAAGCGATATCTTGTATTTTATCAAGCAAGGGTTGTTCTTCATCAGCCATATTAGTATCCTTCTTTTTTCTCTTACAAAATATTTGTTAAAATTCTTTGTCACTTGCATTTTTTTCTAATTAAAAGCATTTTCGTTTTAACGGTCTTTTTAGCTATTATTCTTAATTGGATTTTCAACAGAATAGTAAGTTTTTTGATTTAATCCTAATCATTTTTCCTAAAAACTAAGGGGAATTTCGTCTATCATGACAAAAAAAGAAACAGACAATAAACAATCTGAAGCAAAAGAA
>JAEORM010000005.1 GCA_016840905.1 Candidatus Gerdarchaeota archaeon
CAATTACTTCATTGTATTGATCAGTTCCTACTTCAACAGCTGTTAAGCCTTTCTTAGTTAGCTCAAAAACAGTATTATCATCTATAGTAAATTGAGTTTTCACTATGCCTATTTCTTCAAAATAAGCAATTATACTTTGAACAACTTCTACACTTAATTCAAGTTCCTCACTAATAGCACTAATATTATTTTGACCGTTAATACGTGTCAAAATTGCCCATTTGATATCATCTAATTTTTGGGGACCACGATCAGAAGTAGTAAGTTTGGGAATATGATACGGGCTTATAGGTTTTCTTGAGATTAATTGTTTAACCATTTCCTCGAAGTCACAAAAACAGGTTTGAAAACCATTAAAATTAGCTATCTCGGTTTGATATTTTCGTTCAAATTCAACTACTAACATTTTTAATTTTTCTTTGAAAGAATAATCTTTACTACTTAATATAAGCAAACCAATGACTTGACTACCAGGTTCAACTTGCAGAATGAAGTCACCACGATCAATATATTTGACCATCTCTTTACCTTCTGATGGTTTTAATTCCTCTGCAAAAGTAATTACTGCAGAAACAAAACCTGAAATAAGAGTGGGCTCAAGACTAATATCTTCTCTAAAGCGATAAGAAAATAGCTGTACTCCTGAATGTTTGTGAATCATTTGAAGTTCAAAGGGGACTGTCATCTATCATACCATTCATTTAATTTAATATTATCAATCTAATTGTATAGGACCTATATCTTCATCACATTCACCACATATAATCTCTTGTATTTTTGTAGCATATTTCCTCAAAACTCTAATGGTCAAACCCATTGAGTTTAATTCCAATGAGGAACCAATGATGATATAGTCGCCTGCATTTGTTAGGATAGTAAAACCTTTTTCACCACGTACTAGAACTTCTAATAAACCCCCATGTTCATTCATTGTTACTGCCTGTTCACCTGTGGATAATATTGCAGCAGAAATTGCTGAAAGTAGGTCAGGGTCAGATCCTTTTTTGGCGAAGAATGAAACTTTTATTCCTTCACGATTAACAACTGCTAAAGCTTCAAGATCTGTGTATTCACCAATTTCTCGAAGTATTTCATACATCTTTTTTTGTATTTCAGGATTTTCAGGCATAATAACACTATCCATAAACAAGTATAATTAATTAAGCTATTTTATGTTTGACCGTTAATATATATTTACTTTTAAACATAAAAGAAGAAAAAGTGACTAATAAGCAGGAGAAATATAGACTACTTCTTTTGCTTCTTTGCCACAAATTAGACATTTACCATCAGGTTTTTCTTTTTTATCTTCACGGGTACCACGAATATCTGCACCAGTATCATTTTTAACCTTCTCAGCACAAGCAATATCACCACACCAATTAGCACGACTGAATCCTCTCTTTGTATCTTGAATTTCAATCAATTCTTGGTATGTTTTTGGATTGCTAATGCTATTAGCAAGTAATTGGTCTGCTTTCTGTTGTAAAAAGTCGTGAATTTCCTTCAAGATTTTCTTTGCTTCAGCAGCTGCATCCTTAACAGGAACAGTCACTTTCGATCCAGTATCCCTTCTAACCAAAACTACTTGATTACTTTCAATATCTCGAGGTCCAATCTCTAATCTAATAGGTACACCTCTAACTTCCCATTCATTAAATTTCCATCCTGGTGTGTACCCTTCGCGTTTATCTAATTCAACCTTAAGTCCTGCTTTAGTTAGAATCTTTAAGATTTTCTCACTTTCACCAATAACTTGGTCAGCATTTTCCTTCTTGTAGATGGGTATAATAATAATCTGAATTGGTGCAATGAAAGGTGGGATAATTAGTCCCTGGTTATCTCCATGTAACCCAATAATAGCTGCAATTAATCTGGTAGATAAACCATAACAAGTTTGATAGACATGTTTGTTTGTTTTATCCTTGTCTTGAAACGTGATATCAAAAGCCTTACTAAAACCTTGACCAAGATTATGAGTTGTACCTATCTGCAAAGTACGTCCATCTGGTAATGGTGAATCATAGGCAATTGAATAGACTGCTCCAGCAAAAGTGTCATGTTTTGGTCGTCTAAGAATTAGGAAAGACATACAACTGAGTTTGTATACAGCTTCATAGATTTTCATTGATTCCCTAACTTGTCTTTCAGCATCTTCTGCAGTAGCATGGCAAGTGTGCCCTTCTGACCATAAGAATTCTCTATCACGTAAAAGTGGTTTAGTATCCTTGGTATCAAAACGAATGATATTACAGAATTGATTTATCTTAAAAGGAAGATCACCATGACTTCGAATCCATAAATGGAACATGTCATACATGATAGTTTCAGAAGTTGGACGGAGAGCTAATCTTCTTTCAAGAGGTTTATCTCCTGCATGAGTGACCCAAGCAACTTCGGGTATAAAACCTTCGAAGTGTTCTGCTTCACGTTGCAAATAATCCTCTGGTATAAAGAGCGGAAAATATGCATTTCTATGTCCCGTTATTTTCAATTCAGAATCTAGTTTTGCTACAATAGATTCCCAAATAGAATAGCCATAGGGCATGATAACATTAGCCCCTTTTACAGGGGACCTTTTATCAACTATTTCTGCATATTCAACAACAGTAGTGTACCATTGCAAAAACTCTTTTTCTTTATCTGGAAGCTTCATGAATGCCAAATAAAAATTCCTTAGATTAAATCTTTTCGCTCGCTTCGCACAAATAGTAATCTAAAAAGTTCATTTTTTCTCAGCTAAACCCTTTCTACCAGTAATCAGAAAAGCGGTAAATCCAACCATTCTTGTTACAGGTCTAATTGCTCCTAATTTTGTAGATAAATCCCGTCTGATAACCTCAAATGCTTCTATCTGGTAAAAATTATTCTCAACCATAGCTGTAAGTGCTTTTTCTACCTGTGAAAAGGTCGGTACAAAAATGAGTAAAACACCTCCACCCATAAGAGCATTACGTGCGGGAACGACAATATCCCAAGGATTTGGTAGATCAAGAATTACTGCATCTGCATCTGTTTCATCAAATCCTTCAACCACATCACGGATTTTAAACTCAACCAAATTTGTAAAACCTAATTTTTCGATATTTTTTCTTGCAACTTGTTGATGGAGTTCTTTCCAGTCATAGGAGTAGATTTTTCCGTTTGGTTGGACATATCTCGCCATAACAGAGGTTAAAGCACCACTTCCTGTGCCAGCTTCAATTATTCGTGAACCACTACTTACTCCTGCTGAAAAAATGATTTGAGCAATATCAGTCTGATAGATAACTTGTGTAGAGTGAGTGATGGCATCCAAATAATCCGTTGGAAATGGTTTCCAAATAAAGAAGGTGGCATCTTTATTATTCGTGATACTGGAACCAAACTCAAGGCCGATCAACTCAGATAATGAAATCGACCCTTTATGTGTGTGGAACTCCTTACCTTTTTCTATCTTTACCATCCATTTTTTCTCAGCAGAAGCTGATATTAGGACATAGTCACCTTCTTGAATTTTCATATCTCAAACCTTGGTCTAATTTATCATAATTTCTAATAGGATTAATTAATAAAAATTGATTCATTAACTTCTCATAATTAATCAAGTACTTAATACAATCAATCAGAATTATTTTGCTATTAATTTTATATATTCATCGTTAATTATCGCTTTAAAGAAGCTTTTATCTGAATCACCAACAATAGTCTTGGTACCAATGATAGTGGTAGGTAAAGAAAGTATTCCATAATCTTTTGCTAAATCAGATTCTTGGTCGATGTTTATCACTTTCAAATTAATGGGATATCCACTTCCACTGACCATGAGATTTTGAAGCGTTGTTGGGCACCAAAGACATTCTTTACTGGTGAAGAAAAGAACAGGTAGTTTCTCTTCATCAAATGCTCCATTAAATAGAATTTTTTGTTTATTAGGGATGCCAAATTCCTCGTTCCATCCTGTAAGCATGGCAGCAATCATGGTAAAGATGTCAATGATATTTTGACCTGTTTTTGCGCTGGCAAAAACTATACCATTAAACTCTTTGCGAATTTCATTTTGAGCTATTTTATCAGATATATTATCCATATCGTAATCTAAATCGATTTTATTAAAAAGAACAATTTTAGGGATTTTACGATTGATCACTTCGTTGATCTTTTCATTCCAAATAGCCAAACTTTCAATACTATCTAATTTTGTAACATCCGTAACAAAAATAGCTGCATCTGCTTCGAGTAAATATCTAAAAGCAAATTTCTTGAATGCTTCCTGTCCCCCAACATCCCAGATAGATAATCCAACTTGCTTATCACTAATTGTAATATAACGAGTATAAATGTTAAATCCTAATGTAGCAGCATAACTTTCAGCAAATTGATTATGAACGTATCTTTGAATGATACTTGTTTTTCCAACACCGGGATTGCCTAAAACCACAATCTTCCGGGTTTCAAGAGAATCGATCAAATTCCACACCATTTTTATTACTAAGTTACTGCTAACAATACAATTTAACTTAAATATTGAGAATATCTATATGTTGTCTAAAATACCTTTGTATTGGGGAAAAAAGTTGTATCAAAAAACCTCTAAAAATTAATTTTATAACATCTTAATTTTCTTACCTTCATTGCAGAGATCACAGTAATATATCACACGAGATGGTTTTCCTGATTTAATCCGAACATGTGCTGTTAAACCAGGATAAAGATATTTTTTGCATTTATTGCAAAAACGCAATCGCCAGTGTTCAGGAATAGTGATTCGTGCTTTCATAGCTATTTTTCGGGCGAGTTCACCGTATCTTTGAGCTAAAATGGGATCTTGGTTATAAATGGCATCTGCTCGAGTGAGTAAAAGGATTATACGTTCTGAAGCAATTTGTTCTAGCTTTTTAGTTTCATTTTTTCTGTGACTCAAAAAATCACCACTCAAGAAGATAGCTTTTAAAAGCTATTTTTATCCTACAATATTAAATATTAGTACTAAATAAAAAAGCTAATCGTAAAATAAATAGATGCAAATGACACAAAGCTATTTAAAGGGAAGAAAAAACCGATACAGAACGAAAGATTAAAAATCTTGAACATTCAGAACGCAGAACGTTCTAAGAGGATTTGAATATTTAGAGATAAATATAAAGGTAAGCTATTTATCAATCCCCTCTTATTGTAATAAAAATAAAATTAAAGTAGTGTATATAACCATGCCAACGGTTTACGATGTTCCTGCAGAGGATTTAATCGCAGCTCTTTCAGCTGAACTAAAGAAGTCTAATAAAATTTCTCCCCCAGAATGGTCTAGTTATGTCAAGACTGGTTCATTCAAACAACACGCTCCACAAAATCCTGATTGGTGGTACGTCCGTTGTGCATCTTTGTTGAGGAAAGTATATGTAAAGGGGCCAATTGGTATTGGTCATCTTCGAAAAGAATATGGTGGAATTAGACATGGTCATAGCGACCCAGAAAGATTCGCTCGTGCTGGTGGTGCAATTATCCGTAAGGCACTCCAACAATTAGAATCTGAAGGGTTAATAACCTCATCTCGATTTGGTCGTTCAATTTCACCAAAAGGTAAATCTATGATAGATAAGCTCTCAACAAATATCATTAAAGAGAAATACCCAGAACTTAAACATTATTAGACAAGTATAGGTACAAATAATGTGATTACTATGTCTGAAGATCACGAATTAGAAGAATTACGAAAGAAACGCGAAGCTGAACTCCAAGCACAAGCGCAAAATCAAGCACAAATGGAAGCTCAAAAAGCAGAAATTGATGCTCAAAAAGCAATGATCCTAAGACAAATACTCACTCCAAAGGCAAGAGATCGTCTTGCTAACATTAAAATTGCTAGACCCGAATTTGCCGAAAGCTTGGAAAATCAATTAATATCTTTAGCTTCACGAGCAAACTTAACTTCCCCTTTAACGGAAGAACAGCTAATTGATATCCTAAAACGGCTCCAATCTGGCAAAAGGGAAAGCACAATAGAATTCAAAAGAAAATAATAGTAAAAAAAGAAGGAAAGAATAATGGCTAGATATAAACCACTTGGTAAGAAACTCAGAATGGCTAAAGCATCCAATCGGACAAGAGGTGTGCCAACTTGGGTTGTAATGAAAACTTCAGGAAAGGTTAAACAACACCCAAAGAAGCGTCATTGGCAGCGAAATACTTTGAAAGTATAAATTAAGATTATAATATGAGGTAGAATAAAATGAGCACTGAAGAAGAAATTGTTGAAGAAAGAATTTACACTATTCCCTTCTATCCCAAATTAAAGCTCTCAACTAGATATAAAAGAGCTCCACGTGCGATAAGATTATTAAAAGAATTCATTTACAAGCATATGAAAGCAGAAGATATTATTATTGATAATGAATTGAACGAATTTATTTGGGCTCGAGGAATTCAAAAACCACCCAGAAAAGTACGTGTTCGTGCTATTAAAGACGAAGAAGGTATTGTTGAAGTTTATCTTGTGGAAAAGAAAGTTGCTACAGAAGCTCGTGTTCCAGAAGTAAGACGAAGACCTGGTAAAGGTGAATTACGTCCTCCCGAGGAAGAAGATATCGAAGAAGAAGAGGATGAATAATCCTCTCTGTTTATTCTCTTTTCTTATCTTTCCCTCCTTTTTTTCCATTTTTTAATCTTTTATAAATGGTTTTGAAGACATACTTATTTTTTGGCATACCTACTCATAATCGCGTAAATGAATAATTATTATTTATATTAGGATAGTTGATTGTACTAAAATAATTGTGTGCAGTAATAGCTGACTCTATTGGGCAATCAAGTAAAAGAGGAAACACATAATCAAATCATTATTGATGAAGGGAATGAGAATAACCTGGATAATCAAAATAATATTCTTAATGTCGAATCAAGAACAGGTGATTTACCTGAATTAACAGAATATTCTGGTAAAACTATGACAATAAAAATTACTGCAGGAGCGATATTAGGATCATTAAGCATTATTATTGGTTTTAGTTGGGATGCAATAGTCGAACGGGTTGGTGGATTTAGTCCTTCCTTTGCTCCAGGTATGACTTGGCTTGACTTTTTAGCTATACCTATTCTAGTAGCATTTTTTATGTTCGGTATTTTAAGTGGATTAATTGCTGCTATCATAGGTTGCGGGGCAATTGCTTTCTTTCCATCAGAAGCGTTTGGTTGGCTTTCAATATGGCCTAAATTTTTTGCTTCTGTCTCAATGTTCTTTTTCCCCTGGTTAATTTTGAAACTTTTAAACAAAAAGGAATCAAGAAAAGAGAAGAAATTTTTCAAGTCATTTGCTTATTCTAGTAAAACTTTTCAACCCTTGAAAAATTATGCTTTTCTAATGGGTATGGCTATTTTAGGACGAGCTGTAGTAATGTTTGCTGTAAATACACTGGTTGTTGCACCATTATTCTTCTGGTTACTAAAAATACCTCCATCTAACACTAGTTTCACTTCAGTTTTTACTCATCCAACACTTTATCTTTCTCTGGGTGGTGGGTATGCTGGTTGGAATCTTGTACAAGGACTAATAGATGCTGTGATTTCATATTTAATAGTTTATCCAACAAAATTATATCAACATTATAGTGTTTGGTAAAAAAAATAGCATTGGGGTATGGGCCCCTAATATCTTTTTTCTTTTAATTTACTTATTTCAAAAAACAGTACAGAGCAAAATTATTATAACTAGAAATACTAAATACATTAGAAACTAATGCTAACAAGTGAAAAATTCTTATACTTAGACACATAACACTTTTTAGTTAGAAGTTACTATGCTATAGTACTATTAACTATAGTACTAGCACAACCTAAAACTTAGCAAAATTTACAGAATAACCTGAATGACATTGCCGACAAGTTCTCTGTAATTTTACGCTTGCCCTTAAAAAGTAGATGATATTGACTATGAGGTCATACCAAATGATAGCCATTACAAAAGAATTCAAACAAATACTTAAGGAAGTATTTGATAGCAGAGGCATAACTGAGATTCCTGCAGATGACCTAGCTGACATTTTAAATATCGAATTAAAAGAATTGAAAACACTCATTACAGACGAAAGTATGAGAAATGAGTACATAATTATCCAAGCAAAAGATAATAGACTATTTGTTAAGCGAACCCTAGAAAGTAAATTAGAGGGAAAAGTTATGATAAGTGCTTTCAAAATCCAATGGGACAATATTGGAGGATGTCCATGTTTCACTTGTTATGAATTGGATAAATGCGATATTGGAAATCCTATTTCTTCAGTTGATTGCCCACTTTTCACAAGATGGTTATTCACAGAACCACAAAAGCAACAATCAGAATAGTCATCTAAAAATCAGATCTTAATTACAGATTTACCATCTGTAATATCTATCTGTTTCTAATAAGTTATCAAAGGATATTAAAAGCAATTAATAGTATTTTTAGATACAACTTGGAGTGATGATAATGAGTGATAGACAAAAAAAGCGACGAAGAGAATTTTACTACAGAGAAGCAATAAGAGAGGGCTATCGTTCCAGAGCGTCATATAAATTGATTCAAATCCAAGAAAAATTTAACATCTTCAAAAGCGGTAATTTGGTTCTAGATGTAGGGGCAGCTCCAGGTGGATGGTCTCAAGTTGCAAGCAACTATATTAAACCTAATGGTCGAGTTTATGCTGTTGATCTCGAGTATATCGAACCCATTGATAATGTAATTGCTATACGTGGGGATATTTCTGAAGAAGAAACAAAAGATCGCATTAGAGCTTTGATTGCAGCTCCTGTTGATGTTGTTATTTGTGATATCAGTCCAAAAATTTCCGGTAATTGGTCAACTGACCATGCTCGACAAATCTATCTCGCAGAAGAGACATTACGATTAAGTATTTCTGATATCCTAAAACAAGGGGGTAAATTTGTTTGTAAATTATTTATGGGCGACTTATATGAAGCCTATTTAAGTAATGTAAAAATCCTTTTTCATGTTGTTTACACCTATAAACCTAAAGCATCCCGTAAAGGTAGTGCAGAAGTATATGTTATTGCTAAAGGATTAAAGAAAGGACCTATTAAGTGGAAAAAGAAACCTGATGTTGATGAAGGGGAAGAAGATGATTGATTATCCACTTGAATCCGTTATTGAAGGGAAAACATCTGTTCTTGTTCCTGATGTGGAGGCCTTAAAAAAGCCTACCTCAAAATTTCCTCCTGCAGATGCACCTGTATTTTATAATAAAGTAATGGAATTCAATCGTGACTTTGCCTTAGCAACTTTACGGGTTTTTAAAAAATATTATTTCAATAAAGATGAAATTCACTATTGTGAACCTATGGCTGGTAGTGGTATTCGTTCAGTTCGAGTTGCTAACGAAATTAATGATATTAAAGTTGTAATTAATGATCTTAATCCTTATGCAGTAGAATTAATTGAAGAAAATATTAAGCAACTAAAATTGCAAGAAAAAGCTGTTGTTTACAAAGAAGATGCTAATGCATTAATGTTGAGGATACGTGCGGAAGGAATGAAATTCGATGTAATTGATATCGATCCCTTTGGCTCACCAGCTCCATTTGTTGATGCTGCAGCACAGGCGATTAATATGGATGGTCTGTTAGCCATAACCTCAACTGATATGGCTACCACCTGTGGGGTTTATTCACAAGCATGCATTCGAAAATATGCTTCAAAACCAATCCATAGTTCAATTGGCCATGAATTAACTGTTAGA
>JAEORM010000068.1 GCA_016840905.1 Candidatus Gerdarchaeota archaeon
ACCTAATTTTTCGAGAATTAAATTCATTTCAATATAATTTGATATTTCTGTTTCTATCTCGACTCTCGTTTTAGATTTAGGATCAATTTTCGGTCCTTTATATGTTAGAAAGATTTTTTCACCTTCCTCCCTTATTCTTAAAGCTTCATCAGTTTTGCCAAAATTTCGAGTTGGATGGGTATAATAATGATCTTTTTGTTTAACAATTTCCTCAAGTTGCGCACCTTTTTCAACTAATGAATATTCTAATTCTTCCAAATCTTTGATTGCTAATTTCACTTCTACTTCTGTTGGCATTTCAATCACAACACAAAACACTATGAAATTTACTTATTAATATTAATTATCTACAAAAGAAATTTAACTATGAGATAATAGTTTTAATTTAGAGGGGATAAAACGGTTGCCGGTGGTTCTTGTTAACCGCTGAGGAAGGTCCTCTCTTCCAGGCAAGCGACATGGCGAAAGCCTTCAGGAGGAATCCTGGCTCTGAGAATAGAAACGTACAGCGATTGTGTGTACGATGATGCATTGCATCATTAGATGCCTTGCTGAGAATTGCACAATAGAAGTGTTGAAACGACTCATCGTCGCGGAAGCAAGCTCTAATTAGCTTCGATGACCAGCCGTGAGAAGCGGGTTGAGTGCTTAGATTGATACCGTGAGAGGAGTACATCTCTGGTGTTCCTCGAAACAGAAAGAGGACTAATATCCTCTCCTCAATTTTTAATATTCATTTGTATAACTAGCCATATCCAATTTATAGATAGGACTATTCCCATGTTTCTCACCAGTAGCTTTAAAGCCAGCTTTCAAATAGAGCTTGGTAGCAATTTCATTATTTTCTTCAACATCTAAGAAAATCTCTATTGGTTTGAATTTTTCAATCATAAAATCTATCACTGTTTTTAAGCCAGCTTTACCATATCCTTTTCCTTGATAATTTTCATCTATCATATGTCTAACGATCCATAATGTATCATCATCAGGATTTTTACCTAAAGCAGAAAAACCAACCATTTCTTCATCCACATAAATACCATAACATTCTAGAAAGGACATGAATTTTGATTGAGCTATGCTAATTGCATTTGATGCTACAAATCCTTCCTGTTCTTTCTTTACCTTTAATTTTATTGCGGTAATCCAATTTTCTGCAGTAATTTCTTTTAGGGACATTTTCAAAATTTATCACCTTTTATTGTTCCATCTTGTTATAAGATGGTCAGAAGATATTAATAGAGTGGTCACTTTTTCATGGAATTTACACTAAAAACCTATTCAACATTTAATCCTAATCTTTTCTTTTCTCGTATAAATTGTTCAATAATCTGTTTTACTATATGATGTTCAACAATTTCCAATGCGGCAAATGGTTTAAGCCATCTATATTCAGTATGCTCTCTCGAGAGAATTACTTGTTTTGTAGTTGTTTTACACCAAAAGTTTACACCAATCATATCATATTTCTTATCTTTTTGATACAAATGAAAAACATCAATAGCCTTCATTATTTCAAAATTTTCTATCCCAGTTTCTTCCTTAATTTCTCTACTTAGACCATCAAATGGATCTTCAAATTGCTCAACTCTTCCCCCAACAACATCCCAAATATTTTCAGGGAAATTTCCAGGAGATCGTTTTATTAGCAAGATTTCTTTATCTTGATTTTCAATAATTGCTCCTACACAGAATGTAAAACGGCCAATATTTTCATTCATTTTTTATTTCCCTTCCAATTTTCATATAAGGTATTTTTTCACTTAATTTTTTCTCTTCAAGATAAATTTGAAGATAATTTTTGAGTACAGGGTGATCTGTTAGGACAGAAGCTTCATGAGGTAAAACCCATCTAAAATCACTATGCTCATCAGATAAAATAACATTAAAGCTATTTGTTTTACACCAATAAGAAATCCCGATTAATTCATTTTCTATCTTTTCTATTCCATGTCTAAATACATGAAATGTCGTTAACGGTTTAATAATTTCAATATCACTAATTCCAGTTTCTTCTTTGATTTCACGCTTAAGACCTTCTTCAGGGGATTCGGATTGCATTAATCTTCCTCCAACATCCTCCCAGCAACCTGGAAAATCATCGCTTGTGTCACTTCGACGTATTAGTAATATTTTATTTGTTGAATTATTTTCTATTATAGCTGTCACAGCTACCAAAAAAAGTGATTTAGACATGAAAATACCTCAATTAGATTCTCAACAATGATAATTAGATATTAATTTATCTACCTCTTAGAAAACTGTTATAGATAACTAATATATTTCAATGTTTAAAAAATACCTTTCTTCGCAATTAAAGAATACTTGAAATCCAATAAAAACATTCTGTACTGACATATTTATACAGAAGTGTTCATTATATCTACTACAAATCAATCGAGCTACCAATATGAAGACTATCTATCAGATAATTAAAAAGTATTTCATATAAAAATCAAGCTAAAAGAGAATTCATACGCTCGTTTTCTCTTTTTATAAATTTAACTCACAATTTGAAAGGTCATAAAGTGAATTAGATTTATTAAGCAAAAATCGATTATTTTTTTGATTGGAATGTCAAACAAGAAAACTAATGTAATTCTTAGTGAGAAAATAGATAAACTCATTTCTACAAAAATAACTAATTCAACTCCTGGTTGTGGTGTTTTTGTACTTCACGATGGAAAGATAATTTACAAGAACGAATATGGCTTAGCAAATTTAACAGAAAATAGTCATTTCTCCTCTAAAACTTCTTTTTATGTTGCTTCACTAGCACAGCAATTCACAGGTTTTTGTATTGCTCTGTTGTTAGAAAGAGGGAAGCTAAATCTTGAGGATGATGTACGAATATATCTTCCGGATTTTCCTGAATTTGAGCAGCAGATTAAAATTAAACATCTAGTTCACCATATGAGTGGTCTTGAGGAATACATACATGTCTTCTTTAAACTTGGATATGACGTTAACCAAGAACTGGATCATTATACGGATGAAGATGCTTGGAATATTATCATTCAACAGACGCAATTGAAATTTGAGCCAGGAAGTGAATATAGTTACACAAACTCAAACTATTTCACACTTGGAAAAATAATTGAGGTTGTAACCAAGCAAGATTTTCGCTCATTTGTAAAAGAAGAAATTTTTGAAAAATTGAAAATGCAGAATACTTTTTTCTTAACCAGTAGTCAAAAAGTACCTAATAATGCTATTGGTTACAAAAAATCCTCCTTAAATGAGTTTGAAATTTATACAACTTTACAAAGTATAACTGCTGCTTCTGGTTTGATAACCACTCTAGAAGATTTCAGTAAATGGGAAATCAATTTCCATAATAATCAACTTGGGAACGACAAATCCAAAATCAACAGAACTATATTGCAAAATGGGAAACTAAATGATGGTAATATGACAAATTATGGATTTGGTTTAATGCTTAAGAAACATTATAACCTACAACATATAATGCATGCTGGACAATTTGCTTCATTGGCAAGTGTTACTCATAGATTTCCCGACCAAAAATTGAGTGTAGTTTTATTCACAAATAACGGTGATTTAGATTATATTGGTTTGGGTTTGGAAATTGCTAACTTGTTTTTATCAGATGTTTTAGAAATTAAATTTGAAGGTGAGAAACAAAAAGAACAAGTTGATTCCACTCAAGAAAAAGGGGACGATAAAATGATCCTCCTCTCAAAGGAGAAAGTTCGAAGATTTGAGGGATTATATCGAAGTATGAAATCTCAGCTAATCGTTTCATTTGAAGAATCAAATGGGGAGCTCTTGTTCTCTGTACCAACAAGAGAATATGAACAAGTTGTCTACTATCCAATATCAGAGTCAGAATTTGTGTTAAAAGAAAAGCGTACTTTAAAATTATCTCCTCCCCCGAAAATAGAATTCAAAATTAATGAAAATGATGAATCAACTATTGATCTTTTCTTTATCTCTTCAGAAGAAGTGAAAAGCCAATATGTAAAACAGCAACCTGAATCACTAACAGAGGAAACTATCGAAGATTATACTGGTTGTTATTATTCGAAAAGATTAAATGCAACTATTACAATCCTAGAAAAAAATCAATCATTGATATTTAAGAATCCTCTAGGTAAAGAGCTTTCTCTCTATTTTGTGGCTTTAGACGAGTTTATAAGATCATTTGATAAAATAATGTTTAATAGAAATCCTCAAGGAAAAATCGTTGATTTTCTTATTTCAAGTATGTTTGATATCATTCAACCAAATCAAAATCCAGGGATAAGATTTGAAAAATTGACTGATTAATCATCAAGAATTGGTTGGTGAAATCAACGAATAATTCCTTTTCTCGTTTTTTGTACCAATGAACTTCTTTGAATTATTCTTGATATTAATTTGTTTACCTATTAGAAAGTATTAAAAAGCTAATGTGTAGTTGCCATATATGCTAATAAAATTATTAGTAAAACTTACCTAGATGTCGCGTAAGCGGAATTGGTGAGGTGTTAATC
>JAEORM010000069.1 GCA_016840905.1 Candidatus Gerdarchaeota archaeon
CCGACACCTTGCATCCAACCACGTCTTTTTTCAGGTGTTATATCAACTGCCAGACTATCAATAACAGCATCACTTAATGCAATACATAGAGTTAGAAAAATACCTACAATGATAAAAAAGGCATTAAATGTTTTGAAAATTGGTATGAGAAACCAGCCTATAATTCCTAAAAAACCAGCAATTATTATATAGGGTCTTCTACGACCAAATTTACCAAAGGAGACATTATCAGAGAGTATACCATAGAGGAGTTTGATGTACCAAGGAATCATTATTATTGTTTGATAAGTTATTGAATCCTCATCAGATACTCCAAGCTTATCTTGCATAAAGACTGGTAAAAGAAAAACTGCAGCCATAGCAAATCCTTGTGAAAAATAGAAAAACCCTTGAATTCCTAAATACCATTCACGCCAAGCTTCCGCTTGTCTTGAAGAATACTCATCAATTGACATAAATTGTTTTACTACATTGAAAAACTAAAAAGATTACGCTAATTATTCTGTCTAACCAAAATTTAAACGAAATTTCTTAGGATGAATAAATTAGCTGAACACCTATAAGTAATCTTCAGAGATGGGATATAATAACTGAGAAAATCAAACCTTTTACCAAGAATCAAACTAGTTTCTTGAATATTATAAATTTAAGCATTGAATATTAAACTCAAATTCAATAATCCTATATTAGAAAATAAAATGAAAAATAAAGCAACTTAGGTTGCTTCTTATTCTTTCTTTGGAGCAGGTTTCTTCTCAGTTGTAGAAGTAGACTTTGTAGTAGTGGTTTTCTTTGTTGTAGTAGTGGTTTTTGCTGTTGTGGTTGTTTTCTTGGGAGTAGTTGCTGCTTCTTTCTTTTCTACTGATTTTGCTGCTGGAGCAGCAGGTTTTGGAGCGGGTTTTGTTGCTGGTTGTTTTGTTGTGGTTGTTTTCTTTTGTGTACCAGCTGCACTTCCAACTCTCTTTACTTGCAAGGTTTGTCTCTTTTTCTTCTTGCTAGAAATAGTCCTTTGTTGAGTTTGTTCTACATCATATTGTGTTGGAATTGCAGAAATGAATCCTTCTTGTCCCGGTCTATTGGTAATAATTGCATATCCTTTTTCAGTTCTTATGAGAGCTCCCTTAGTCATTACTTTTCTTCGAGTAAATTCTTTGTTTGCGGGATTAGTCTCTACATCAAGGATTTTTATTTTTTCAGTTTTACCAGTATTTGGATCTGATAAATTACAAGTATCATAACGTAAAGCCCTCAATTTGGAGTTTCCTCCACGGGTTCTAATTGTTTTAACTCTAGGTTCACCTATAATTGTTTGAGCTTCTGGTCTACCTAATTCAGCTTTTCTCTTTTCATGGTGCTTTTTGAGTCTTGCACCGGATTTTGTTCTTCTACTAAGGCCCTGCCATCGTGCCATATTTTTCAACAACCACTAATATTTTAATTCTATTCTTTCGCTCTTTGTAAGTCTTTAAAACCTTTACTATTATTTTCAGAGTGTGCTCTTTAAAAAGAGAACTGTTTTTCTCGAATTATTTTTGAAGGTTTAAAATTTCTTCTCTAAAAGCAGTATAAAAAGCAATTAGACCTATATAAAAAACTTTGTTCAAAATTGGTCTTGTAGATAGAGAATTAGAAACTCATAGTAGAATGAATGAATGAAAGTTATTTAGCATTAAACTCTTTATGGATTTTGGTCTTTTCATTATCCAGAACACTACGATCTCTGAGATGAGCAGCACTCCGAGCAAGTTGGGTTATAATTGATTGAACATCAAAGGCATCCGCCCCTTCAGGCCAATCATCTTCATCTGAAATGTCAGCAATCGCTTTTAGGATCCCATTCTCAATTTCTTTTTGTTCATCTTTTCGGGTACGAGGGGATTCGATTTTGGGCGTAATTGTCATAGTTAATTCCTACTTCTACTAATGAGTTTCAGTATTTTATGTAGAGAATTACTCTAAAAGCACTAGCTAATACCAAGATATTCTACAAATATTATTTGAACTAAAACGAATTACTTTTTATTCAGAAAGAATATTTAACTGATAAAGAATAACTATTTTAGAGAAATACTAAGAAGGTAATAGTTATGACTGATAACAATGATATCCAAACACTTGCAAAATACCTGGCTGAAGGGAATAAAAAAGATGCCTTATCATTGATCCGATCAAAATTAGCAAGTGAAAGTGATGATACCCCTCAACTACTAGTCTGGAAAGGTTGGGAAAGAGCTCTTAATCGTCAAGAAATCAATTCCCTTATTTACCAATTATTGATTGGAATGCCATTGAAAGAAGCAAAAAAAGCTCATTCAGATCTTAAACGTAAGAAAACAGAGATACTAACTCGTGATTATACCCAGACAGATTTATCAACAAATTACCTCCCTTTGTGGGTTTCACTTCTGGAAATTTATTGCAATGTTCATAAAGATAATCAATAAAACATTTTATCAAATAATATGTTTATTTATTTTATTAGACAGTTCCACTAGAAAAAGGGGTTAGTAAATTTTATATATGATGGAAGAGTAAAAAACATACTGAAGTTTCCACTAGAAATGGCGGTCTTTCCAGTATTTAATTAATAATATAATTAAACCTTTAACCAAACGCAACAATAAGTAATAAGTGAACAATAGGAGATTAGTAGAATTACATGACGGATCATCCATTAGATGCAATTTTTGACAGATTTCTATCAAGTCCAAGTATCTTTAAAAACCACGAAGTACTTCGACCAAGTCACATTCCTGACAATCTTCCACACAGAGATTTCGAAATACAATTCCTAGGAAAGGCATTAGGGAACGCTTTACGAGATAATCGTCCAAGCAATATTTTTCTTTATGGAAAAACAGGCACGGGAAAGACTATTGTTTCTAAATATGTAACAAAATACCTCAGACAAAAGGCAGCTGCTATCGGGAAGAATATTATTCTTTCAATATTAAATTGTGTTGAAGTTGATACTGATTATCGAGTTTTAGCACGATTATGTGATGTAGTAGGTGAATCAGTTCCATTTACGGGATTACCAACAGATGAGGTTTTCACTCGATTCAAAGCAAAATTAGATTCTAAAAAACAATTACTAATAGTTGTTTTTGATGAATTAGATAAATTACATCATAAAAGTGGGGATAACGTTCTATATCAACTAACGAGGATTAATACAGATCTCAAACGGGCACAAGTATCTTTGGTTTGCATCACAAACGATCTCTCTTTTAAAGAAACACTTGACCCCAGAGTAAGATCAAGTTTATCTGAAGAAGAATTAGTCTTCACACCATGTAACAGCCTTCAATTAGAGGATATCTTAACTGAACGTTCAGTTGAGGGATTTAATGAAGGAGTACTTGCGGAAGGAGTTATAAGCCTTTGTGCGGCATTAGCAGCACAAGAACATGGAGATGCTCGAAGAGCTTTAGACTTATTAAGAGTTGCAGCAGAAATCGCGGAAAGAGAGAATGAATCCAAAGTTTTGCAAAACCATGTAAGAAAAGCTTCTAAACAAATAGAAAAGAATACTATTCAAGAAGCATTAATTTCTTTACCTGTTCAAACAAAACTTGTATTATGGGGAGTGTATATTCTCGAAAAGAGCGCTCTTAAAATTATTACTACAGGAGATTTGTACAAAGTTTATCTAGAACTTTGTAAAACAACAGGATTAGATCCTATTACACCACGAAGAGCTAATTCACTTCTAAATGAATTATCTATGCTAGGAGTAGTAAATACTAAAGTTGTTAGTATGGGTCGCTATGGGCGAACTACAAAAGTATCTTTATCTGTTTCTCCTCGTGAAGTTCGAAATATTCTTTGTGAAGATTTTCACATCAAAAAGGTTTCAGATTTCGATGCTGATCTCGTTCTCGAACGAGATTAACTTCTCTTTTTTTATTTAAGGTAATCAAAATACTTTCGATGACCTCACCTTACATTAGTGATATATTATTCATATCATACCAAACGATTTAAGGATACAATAATAGAAGGTAATATGACTAAAATTAATGTTGGAAAGAAATATTAACCATAAGAATGATTGATATTTTTAGCAAAATGGATTTTTATCCTAAAGGAAAGATTAAATTAGGATACCTTTTGTGTCGAAAGTAATTAATTTGGTTAGTATCTTGGTGAGTAATAAATGAGTGAATTCAATCCTAATCTTGAGCTTCAACGAATTATCTTTGATTTTGAAGAGAAACCAGTTGCAATCAAATGCTTAGTAGATAATCCGGATGTTCAAATTGGAGAAGGGTCAATCAAATTAATTAAAGGATCAGAATTTGAGTTACCTTTATGGATTGCACGTATTTTAGCAGAAGAAAAACAAGTTGAAATCAAAAATATGAAATCATTCGATATCCCTTATATGCAAACAGTTCTTTGGGATGAAGGAAAGAGTCAAACACCTATTGAACTTGATCAGGATTTTTATCCTGTAATTTCCTTACAAATCGAAAATTTAGCTAAAAAAGCAGAAAGTGATCCTTATGCTTTACGTGATAAGGAGCGTATGGAAGCCTTATTAAAAGATATTATAACAAAGAGAAGGTTCAAAATAATTAAACTATCACAAAAAGTAGGCGATCCTTCACCATTTATTAAGCATTTAACTCCTGAAGAGCTCTGGTTATTCAAAAGTTTACGTGATCAACTTCGAGAATGGGAAACATCACTTCTTGATTGTAGCAAGAACAACCCATGTTTCTAGCTGGAAAATTTCTAGAAGAAGGATAAAAAACTACTCCAATAAATTATTATTAAAGATTAATGAAATTATCAAAAGAGGATTAAGAACTTGGTCTCAGATACAACAGATCCTGTAGCAGCGTTTACAGAATTTATTCGTGAATTTAGAGATGATAATGGTGATTATATCTATCGACAGAAAATTCAAGAAATGACTGTTGAAGGCGGATACTCATTAAGTATTGACTTTGCGGATTTAATTAAATTTAATCCTGAATTAGCCCGCAGAACAATTGATGAACCTACTGAGTTTCTTGAAGCAGGAAATAGAGCTGTAGCTGAAGTAGTTGAGATTGAAGATTCAGATTATGCCTTTACCATTCGTGATTTCTTTATTAGATTCTTTAATTTAGGTGAGAGTGAAACTATCCCTCTACGAGCAATACGAGCTGATCATGTGGGAAAATTGATTATGTTAAATGGTATAACTACTCGAGCAACAGTAGTAAAACCATTGCTTATTGAAGGATTTTTCCAATGTTTAAACTGTAATGAAATAATTATTAAACCACAAGAAGAAGATCGATATACTCCTCCTTATGTTTGTGAAAATCCTGCATGTGGTAGAGCAGGACCATTCAAACTTCTTACAGAAGATTCAAAATTTATTGATTGGCAAAAAATAACTATACAAGAGCGACCTGAAGATTTACCCCCAGGACAAATGCCTCGTTCAGTGACTGTACTTTTAAAATATGATTTGGTTGATACAATTCGTCCAGGGGATCGAGTTTCAGTAATTGGTGTTCTACGATCAGTTCCAGACTTTTCACAGAAAAGTGCTGGAAAATTAGCCACATTCCATGTTAATATGGATTCTAATAATGTTGTTCCAGAAGAAAAAGAATTTGAAACAATAGAAATCACTGAAGATGAAGAATCAAAAATACTAGAATTAGCCAATGATGCTTGGATACATGATAAAATAATTAATTCTATAGCACCATCAATTTATGGCAATCAACTAATTAAAGAATCAATAGCATTAATGTTGTTCGGAGGGATACCAAAAACACTCCCTGATGGATTGAAAATTAGAGGAGAAAGTAATCTTCTAATGATTGGAGATCCAGGAACAGCAAAAAGTCAAATTTTAAGATATGTAGCATCTCTAGCTCCTAGAGCATTGTATACCTCTGGAAAAGGAACTTCTGCAGCAGGACTCACAGTTGCAGTACTTCGAGATGCAGAGACAGGTGAATTTGCTTTAGAAGCAGGAGCATTAGTATTAGCAGATAGAGGGGTATGTTGTATAGACGAACTTGATAAAATGCGAAATGAGGATCGAAGCAGCATACATGAAGCTCTTGAGCAAAGAACTGTATCTATAGCTAAAGCAGGAATAGTTGCAACCCTTAATGCACGATGTTCAATAATTGCTGCAGCTAATCCTAAAATGGGTCGTTATGTTCCTTCTCGAAGTGCTACAGAGAATATTAATTTACCAGTTACTATTCTTTCTCGTTTTGATGTTATTTGGATTGTTCGTGATGAACCAGAAAGCGACGCTGATAAAATAAAAGCTGAACATATTTTACGATTACATACTACAGGAGTAACTGAAAAAGAAGCCCCCATCCCCAAGGATCTTCTTCGTAAATATATCAGTTATTCTAAAATTAATTCACATCCAAAACTTTCAGAAGAAGCAGCAAAACGTTTGGAAGAGTTCTATTTAGAGATGCGTGTTGCAGGTGAAGGTGTAGAATCACCAATTGCAATCACTGCTAGACAATTGGAATCCTTAATTCGTCTCACAGAATCTCATGCCAGGATGGCTCTTCGAACTGAAGCTTCTGTTGAAGATGCTGATGCGGCAATAAGAATTCTAAAAGAATCCTTAAGACAAGTAGGAATTGATCCAGAAACAGGTAAGATGGATATCGATACAATCATGGTTGGCACTACCTCCTCTACAAGATCTAAAATAGAAATCTTGTTGGAAATTATCGCTAACTTAGAAGATGAACATAAAGGTCAAGCTGTTGCCATTGAAGCAATATATGAAAAGGCACAAGAATCAGGTATTAACCGTGAATTTGTTGAACGAAATATAGAACGTATGCGTCAAGATGGTATGTTATTCCAACCAAAAGCTGGTTTTGTTAAACGTACTTAACTCAAATTGATGTTAAAATCCTTTAGTACTATAAATACTCTTAGAAGTATATCTTTGTAAGAGCTGAAATACGTGATTAGGAAATGAAAATAGAACAATTAGATTTACCAAATGAAGCTAAACAACTTATACTAAAAAGAGGGATAACTTCACTTTATCCACCTCAAAATGAAGCCATAAAACGAGGTTTGTTAGATGGTGAAAATATTGTTCTTGCTATTCCAACAGCTTCTGGTAAAACTCTTGTTGCAGAATTAGCCATGTTAAAAGCCATTCTCTCGAGAGGAGGAAAAGCACTCTACTTAGTACCCCTAAAAGCTCTTGCAACAGAGAAATTTGATGATTTTAAAGAATTTGAATCACTTGGAATAAAAATTGTTCAATCAACAGGCGATTTTGATTCTGGTGATTACCATTTATCTAAGTATGATCTAATTATATGCACAAACGAGAAAGTCGATTCTTTATTGAGACATGATACGAAGTGGATCAGAGATCTTCAGATCATTGTTTCAGATGAGGTTCATTTAATTGATGATGCATCTCGAGGTCCAACACTCGAGGTTGTCTTGGCTCGTTTGAAAAAAATGCTTCCATATACACAAATTTTAGCTCTCTCAGCAACTATTTACAATGCTGATGAAATAGCTGAATGGTTAGATGCAGAACTTGTTCAATCGGAATGGCGACCAGTTAAATTAACTGAAAGTGTTTATTATGAAGGCAAAATTATTTATCCAGATGGTTCCCATAGAACTATTCCAGTTATTGATGTTAAAAATCCAGAAGTCAATTTAGCATATGATACGATAAAAAATCAAGGGCAAATTTTAGTTTTTGCTAATACTCGAGCAAGTTCTCAAGCAGCAGCAGAAAGAATTGGTCAAACTACAAGCAAATTGTTGACAATAAATGAAAGACAAGAATTAGAAGCATTAGCAGACCGCATGTTAGCGATTGGTGAAAAAACATCATTAGGTGAACGTTTAGTTAAAAGCATTCGTAAAGGAGCAGCATTCCATCATGCAGGATTAAATCCTGATCACAGAAAATTGGTTGAAGATTATTTTAAACGAAATTTAGTCAAATGTGTTTGTGCAACACCAACCTTAGCAGCGGGAGTAAACCTTCCTGCTCGAAGGGTAGTGATTATGTCACTTTCTAGATATGAAGTAGGATTAGGGAATCAACCAATAAAAGTACTTGAGTATAAACAACAAGCAGGACGAGCTGGACGACCAAAATATGATACTGAGGGAGAAGCAGTAATTTTAGCTAAGAAAAATCAAGATATTGCAAGATTTATGGAACATTATTGCCTTGGTGAATCTGAGATCATTTATTCGAAACTTGCTAGTGAAAGTGCACTTCGAACACATATTTTAGCTGCAGTAGCAATTGGTTATGTAGAAAATCTAAAGGATTTAGCACAATTTATTCGTGAAACTTTTTATGGACATCAAAACGATTTGGGAACTACTGAGGTTCAAGTAAAAAAAGTGCTCAAATTCCTAATCAATGAAGGGATGATGGAGAATGATGAAGCATCTCTTTCAGCAACAGAATTTGGAAGGAGAGTGAGTCAATTATATATTGATCCCTTATCAGCAGTAATTATTAGAGATGGTTTGAAAAAAGCTAATGAATTGAATGAAATCCTACCAGAAGTAGCCTACTTTCATTTAATAGCAGCAACACCAGATTTACGCAACCTTTATCTTAGACAAAAAGACCAAAATGAATTACAAAAATTCTTGATAGATTATACTGATAAATTCCTAATGGATATCCCAGAAGAATGGAATCCCGATTTTGAATATTTTTTGATGCAATTAAAATCAGCACTTCTACTTAAGCAATGGATCGAAGAAAAACCCGAGGATGCAATTATTTTACATTTTAATGTAGGTAGTGGTGATATTCTTTATTTAACAGATAATGCCAAATGGTTACTTTATGCTTCTTCAGAAATTGGTAAATTATTTGGCTTAAAAAACATTCAGAAACCAATCAATGAATTACACATTCGAGTATCGCATGGTATCAAGCGAGAATTAGTTCAATTAGTAAAATTGAAAGGAATTGGTCGTGTTCGTGCAAGAATGTTATTTAATAGTGGATTCAAATCTATTGCTTCCTTAAGAAAAGCTGATCCTCGAGAGTTAGCAAAAATACCCACTTTAGGTCCGGAAATAGTCAGACACATAAAGGAGCAATTAGATGATCCTATGCTTGACCAAGAATTGGAATTTAATTAAATTTAATTCTTTCAAGAATATTTTTAGATAATATTTTTTAATTGATATTAGTTTTACCTAGTGATTGTTAATGACATCTGAAACGAATAGAATACTAAAATTCGATAAAACCCAGCTGTCAATCTTTTCACGTGATATTAAAGAACGGTTCAAGGACAAAGATTGGTCCTCGATTAGTTTTACAGCAACCATCTTCATTTTTTTGGTAGCTTTTGCAATATTAGTACGATTACTTTGTGCGGTTTATTATCGAGAAGTTTTTTCTTCAGATACAAGTTCAATTATTTGGAATAGAAAGGTGCATTTCTTACCTAATGGTATTGATTTTTCAGGATTCGCAGATTTTAGCTATTATTATAAAGCGTGGGTAGATGGATGGTTTACTCAAAATTGGTATCCATTTTCAGATTGGCATGAAGCAGCAGAAGGAGGGGAAGCATTGGATATGTATTCATACCCACCAATCTTCCTGTATTTTTTAGTGCTCATATGGCGACCTGGTATGAATGATTTATGGCTAGCTTTTCCAATGATAGTAGCAGATGCAGCATGTGCAGGGATGGTTTATTTAATTATCAAGAAAATGTTCAAAGATAAGAGAGAAACTTTTTTAGCTTTTATTGGGGGAATTGTTATGGCATTATCACCAATCAATGTCATTTATGATGGGGTTTATTGGCTTAATCCAGGGCCAGTTACATTATTTACTTTGATAACATTCTATTTTCTAATAAATAGAAAATGGCGTCAAACATTCTTCTGGTTGGCAATAGCTACTATGACGAAACAGAATGCCTTATTTTTCACCTACCCAGTATTTTTCATTATGCTTGGAGAAAGGATCCGCGAAAAAGGCACCAAGAAGGGATCATTTGAGAGTATTATGATCGCATTATTCTATGTCCTTGTTTGTTTATTCATTTCATTTCCATGGATATTTATAACACCAGTATTTTATGGTGTACATATGCTTTATCCTGGACAAATGCTAACATTAGATACATACATCAAGGATCCAGAATTTAATCATACAGTTCAGTTTTCTTGGGCATTGAAAGAATTAGGAGTCAATAAAGTCTTTCTTGATTTCATAGCTTTTACTCTAAATTCAATGCTATTGATGATAATTAGTACTAGTTTTATAGCTGTTCCATTATTAGTAAGATCATTCAACAATAAATTAGATGATTACGAAATATTCGAAGTGTTATCTATTTATACAATTATAAGCCACATCTTCATGCCAAGAGGTGTCTATAAATTCTATAGTGCTTACTATATGCCAATAATTATTATTGCAATTATCGGTTCACTGGGTTTTTATGGGAAACATTGGTTAACAAAGACCACTTTCCTAACTGTTGGTGTAGGATTATTTTTTGCCTTTAGTTTTTGGCATCAAATAATCGACCGTGAACTTACTCCAGCAATATTATTCCTAGCAAGTATAATTATTGCATTTTTCGCAGGAATACGAGGAACTTATAAATTTCTGGAAAAACGCTATAAATTTACTTTAAAATGGTAGATAAAATATCATAATACTAAGAGACAATTTTAAAAAACAATCATACTAAGTTAGCTTGTCCCTAATAGCTATTTAGGAAGTATGAGGTAAAATGACCACGAAAAATAATAATTGTTTGCATCCAATAGATTGGCGTTATGGCAGTGAAGAAATGAGAACTATCTTCTCGAGAGAAAAGCGCCTTGAATTATTATTAAAAGTCGAAGCAGCAATCGCCCATGCACATGCGATGGTAGGTGATATACCAAAGAAAGCTGCAGAAGAGATAGCAAAGAAAGCTTCAATAGAATATGTTACTTTAGCGCGTGTTGATGAAATAGAGCGAGAAATTTATCATGATATTGCGTCAGTGGTAAGAGCTTTTGCAGAACAATGTGGTGAATTTGGTCGTTATATACATCTTGGTGCTACAAGTAATGATATCATAGATACTGCAGAAATGCTTCGAACTAAAGAAGCTCTTCAATTAATTGAATCAAGAGTTGTTACGGTTATACGTAATCTTATTACTATTGTTGAAAAACATAAGAAAACCGTTTGTATAGGACGCACACACGGTTCGCAGGCTGTACCTTATTCTTTTGGTCACAAAATAGCTATTTGGTTAGATGAAATGGTGAGACATCTTGAAAATATTCGATCTTTAGAAAAGAATAGAATTATGGGGAAACTTTCAGGTGCAGTTGGAACTCGAGCAGCCTATGGTGTTCATGCAGATAGGATTTTACAAATTACCATGGATAAATTAGGTATCAAACCAGCAATCATTACTCACCAATTACTCTCACGAGAAATCATTGCTGAAATTTTTATGGAATTAATACTTATGGCCTGTTCTCTAGATAAGTTTGCTACAGAAGTAAGGACTTTGCAAAGAACTGAAATTGGTGAAGTTATGGAACCTTTCAAATCAGACAAGCAAGTAGGGTCCAGTACTATGAGTCATAAACGAGATCCTGAAAGAAGTGAACGTATGAGTTCATTAGCTAGACTTATGAGAGGTTATGCTTCGCCTGTTTTTGAGAATATTATAACATGGAATGAACGTGATTTAGCGAATAGTGCAAACGAAAGATACATTCATCCGGAAATTTTCCTAACAATTGATCAAATGTTACTTGATTTTAATTTCGTAACAAAAGGATTGCAAATAAATGTTGATAGAATGAAGCAGAATCTTGAGATGTCCAAAGGATTGGTTATGGCGGAAGCTATTATGACTATTTTAGCTAAAAATGGTATGAATAGACAAGAAGCTCATGAAGTTTTACGAAATAATTCAATGATTGCTTATAAGGAAGATAAGCATTTACTAGATATTTTACTTAAAGATGATCAAATTTTGAAATATATCTCAAAAGACGATTTGAAAGAAATTTTTGAAAAACCTGAAAATTATCTTGGAACAGCAAATGATCAAATCGAAATAGTATTATTATTGGCTAAAAAAGCGATTAATGGATAATTCTGGTCAATTATCCTCTTCCTTTTTCTCTTTTCTTGCACAAAAATAAAATAGCAGTATAAATGATTTAACAGTATAAATGATAATAGTAAAATAATCCTGATAAGCGAGCGTGATATCCATTGATAACATTCATCGAACATGAAGACTATTATAAACACAAAATGCCTCAAATATTAGAAAGTCCAAAAAGACTCAAAGTAATAACAAAAGCGCTTGAAGATCAAGGGATATACAATTTACCTGAAGTGAAAAAAGCTACTCCTGAAAAGGTTACTGAGGTAGAAGTGAGAACTATTCATACAGATCACCTAATCGATTTAATAAAACATGGTAGTATGATAGGAATGACTTCCATAACAGGAGATACGATAACCAATGAATTTACCTATGAAGCAGCACTACGCGCACTAGGTGGGGCAAAACTTGCTGTTGATATTGCTTGGAAAAATACTGAGCATATGGCTTTTGCTTTAGTTCGACCTCCAGGTCATCACGCAACAAATAGAAATGCTATGGGATTTTGTTTCTTTAATAACATAGCTTTTGCTGCTAATTATCTTACAACAAATAGAAAACTTAAGAAAATCGCTATTATAGATTTTGACAATCATTATGGCAATGGTACCGCTGATATCTTTTATGACAGAAGTGATGTACTTACAATTTCCTTACATTCAGATCCTGATAATTCCTTCCCTTATCAAGGTAGAATTAATGAATTAGGAGAACGTGAAGGTGAAGGGTACAATATTTGTATCCCTTTACCTAATGATACAGGTGATAAAGAGTATTTGCAACTATTCGATAGATTTGTTGTACCTATTGTAAGTGAATATAAACCAGAAATAATACTTGTTTCTGCAGGTTATGATGGATTGAAAGGAGATCCCTATGGGTATCAAACTTTAACTCCATATGGTTATCAAAGTATTAGTGAACGAATCAAAACTCTTGCAACAGAAATTTGTATGGGGAAGTGTGCGTATTGTCTTGAAGGAGGATATAAATTTGATGAATTGGATAAGGCTGTTCTAGCAAGTATCTCACCTTTTCTAAAAGGTTATTCTTTTTCACAAGACCCAAGTAAGAAATGGAGTAGTGGAGGAAATAAAAATCAATTCAAAGAGTTAAACAATGAACTCAAGGATATGCTAAAAGATTATTGGCATATAGATTGATTATAAAAACGAAAATTAATTTTTTCTCTTCTACTGTAAAACCCATTAACTTATATCAAAAATCAGGTAAAAACAATCAGTTTTACTGGAACCAATAGTTAACGTATGGATGTTTGTTTTTAGATAAAAAAATAGATGGATTAAATCTCATCATATTTTTTGTACATTTTCAAAACTTGGGATAAAGCAATTGGTTTACCATTGACCAAAGTATTTATTTCAACATCATCTGCTAAACCCGAGCTCTCAAGTTTAGGGAGAAAAACCTCTTCAACTTGGAAGATACCCGCTTCTGAAAGCATAAGAATATCCAATCTGAGTGGTTTCTTCTTTGAACCTTTACTTATTTCAACTGATGAAATACTTAAAGCAGAGATAGAATGAATGTCAACCTTGCCAAGATCATAAGGTCTACGACTTCGTCCCTCACACATATCTAAACCATCAGCTATTGTAACGAAACCAGCTTCAGGGGTTAAACATTCAATTTCATCATCATGAGCGAGGATGGCATGTAGAATATGTGATAGAATATCGAGACGTTTCTCAGCTTCTGGATAAATTTTCTTTAATTTTGGATAGAGTAAATCTTTTGCTAAGATTGAAGATGTAAGTTCATGGAAATTACGATGAATAACATGGCCAACATCATGTAAATAACAAGCAGCTAAACAAACTACAGCAACATCATCTATATCGCCAATATTTTGTCTTATTATAGCGGGAATAATGTCATCCTTTACATTATTGATTATTTCCAAGACATTTCGACAAACAATTGTGACATGAGCAAGACCATGATCAGTATAGTGGAGATAATTCACTGCAAGACGATTTGCTGCTTTTATTGATCCTTGTATTTCTTCATCTGAGATTAGAAAATTCCATATATCCTTTGCTTTTTTATACGAGGATACATCCAGAATATCATTGACCTCAGCAATAACCTTTTCTCGATCGATAATTTTCATTAGTATGTTCACCTTATGAAGTATAAATCAAACAATTGAAAAAGGTTACTTTAATGATATATATCTCGAATAGTTTTTAATTAAAACAAACTAATAACAAAAGATGAATAGTTTTAATAATATGTCACTTCCGAA
>JAEORM010000070.1 GCA_016840905.1 Candidatus Gerdarchaeota archaeon
AAAATTGTATGAATTATACAATGAACATGCAAAACAAGGGGATAGACCTGCTGCCCATTTATGTCTCCAAACAGCACTTCTACTACCCCCTGATCTTGCTCAAGCATGGTTCAATTTAGGACAAATTTATCAAGCAAAAGGCGACATCCCTGCGAGAAATGATGCTTTTAGAAAAGCAGTAGAATGTGATAGTGAACACGTTGAAGCATTACATGCAGTGGCAATTCTAAGAAAACAAGAAAATGATCTAAAAGGGTCTGTAGAATATTTGGAAAAAGTAGTCAAGCTAAAAACTGATCACTATAAAGCTTGGTGTGACTTAGGAGTAACCTATGATTATCTCGATGAAATTGATAAGGCAATTGAGTGTTATAAAAAAACACTGGAAATAGAATCAAGATATTTTTATGCAAAATCTAATCTAAATTATGATTTAGATATAAAGCAAAAAAGGGATAAATATACTAAGGAATTGGAAAAAAATCCTGCTAGTTTTGAAGCATTAACTTTAATGGGCTTAACTTATACTAAAATAAGAAATGAATCAAAAAAAGCAGTTGATTATTTTGAGAAAGCATTACAAATAAATCCTGATTATTATCAAGCTCTTTTTAATGCAGGTTTACACTATTACTTTTTAAATGAAATTGAAAAATCAGAGAGCTACTTGAAAAAAAGTATTGAATTAAAACCTGATGATTGGGGTACATTTAATGCCTATGTTCATCTTTATGTGCAATTAAAAGATTACACTAGAGCAAAAGAACTCTGTTACCAAGAAATCAAAAAGAATCCTAAATCAATTAATGGTTGGCGTACCTTAGCAGGTATTCTTATGGAATTAAAGGAAGATAAAGAAGCAATTAATGCTTATGAAAAATTACTGAAGATTGATAAAAACTTCTACAAAGCTTGGCTAGAGATAGGTCGATCTTATTTACGAGTTAATAATAATTCGAAAGCAATTCAATATCTTGAAAAGGCATTAAAAATTAAGCAAGATGATTATGAAACTTTATGCCTTCTAGGTTCAACATATATTAATTTACGTATTCCGAATAAAGCATTAACCTACCTTGAAAAAGCTGTTAAAGTGGAACCTGAAATAATGGATGGTTGGTTTTTCCTAGGGACACTATATGTTCTAATTAATCGTATTCGGAATGGCATTCAATGTTTTGAAAAAGCAGCAGAAATTGCTCCTACTAACATACAAATTTGGAAGAATTTAGCAAAACTTAATTCGACAATTGGTGTAGGTGATACCCAAAGGGTACCAGAGTATAATGAAATTATTAGAATTTTAAGTCAATAAAAACACTACAAACAGATTTCTGCTATTTTTTTCTTTTTTCTTTCTTTACTCTTCATTTGAAAATAATTACTGGAAAAGGATTAAAACGCTTAGGAGTGTGTATTCAGTTGCATAATTATTGGTGCAATTTATATTTTCTTCAAGTTTAAGTCTCTCTTTTAACAAGATTTATAGTAATTAAAAAATACTGAGCAATTGATTTTTACTATATGCAGTATAGAATTCTTGGTGATACAGGTCTAAAAGTTTCGATTTTAGGCTATGGTTGTATGCGTTTACCAATTAAAGATTCCTCTAAAACAGATGTTGATGAGGAAGAAGCTATCAGATTAATTAGATTGGGTATAGATGGAGGAATCAATATTGTTGATACTGCTTATAGATACCATGGTTCTAAAAGTGAAATTATTCTTGGCAAGGCTTTAAAAGATGGTTATCGCGAAAAAGTTTTAGTTGAAACAAAACTCTTTACCCCTAAGCTAAAAATTTCTAATGACTTTGATATTTTATTGGATGAACAATTGAAAAAACTAGATGTAGATTATATTGATATTTACCTTGTTCATAGCTTGACTTTTCAAAGATACATAAATATCATTGAAAAATTAAACATCGCGGAAAAAGTACAAAATGCAAAAAAAGTTGGTAAGATAAAACATTTTGGTTTTTCATCTCATGATAGTCCAGAGAACATCCGAAAATTAATTGAAACTGGAATTTTTGAAATAATGTTAGTTCAATATAATCTCTTATCTAAAGACAATGATGAGATAATCAAATATGCTGCAGAGAAAGGACTAGGAGTTGTTCTAATGGGCCCTAATGCTGGTGGTAGGCTTGGTTTAGAACCTCCAGAAAATATGAAAGATTTGTTAACAAAAGGTAGGAATAATTTCATAGATTTAAGCTTGAAATTTGTATGGAGCAATCCTGGAGTAACAGTTGCTCTCTCAGGAATGAATTCTGAAGAGATGGTCAAGGATAATTTGGCATTAGCATCGCAAAAAGAAGTAATATTACATTCTGAAGAACAGCAAAGAGTGGATAAGATTGCTCTAGGATATAAAGAATTAGCAGAAATAGGTTGCACTCAATGTGGTTATTGTGAACCTTGTGATGAAGGAGTGAGCATCAAATTAATCATGGCTTTGCTTATGATTTCAGTGGGAAACGCTGGTGATTGGGAAGATGCAAAAGCAAAATACAAAGCAATTGGTTCCAGCACAAGATATCCTGGAAAAAGAGCTGATGCTTGCATTGAATGTGGTAATTGTGAAGAAAGATGTCCTGAAGAGATCCCTATTATCTCTCGACTAAAACAGGCAAATAAATTACTCACGAATCTTGATTCCTATAATGCCTAGTTTTATCGTTCTTGGTCACATTTTGAGCCTACAAATTTAGACTTCTTTTTATGTGTTTACTATTTAAATCAGAAAATTTTCGGTAGATTAAGGAAAAACTCAAAGAGAATTCAAATGATAGCATCAAATAACTCTTAGTAGTAACCCATATTCCTATTGGTTTGGTTATATATTTTCTTTTGGTAGTAGTGGCGGTGGATGATCAATATAATATTGATTGTTTCAAAAATTAATGTCGTTTGATTTAGGTGATTATCTCAATCACCTTCATTCTTCTTTTAAAATATTGATGCATTAATAGGTACATATTATCTAATCTTGTTCTTATTGAATTGGATTTCTTAACTTTTAAGATGAGGTGGTAGAAGTATTTTCTATATGAATATCTACTACAAATAGTATTTTAGTTTATAAAAATAAAGAATAGAAAAATACTTTTATTTTTCTACTAATAGCTAATAAAGAATAAATTCTCGAAGTAGTAAAATCATAAAAATAGTAATTCTTTTTTAATTAAAAATAGGATTTGATTTTTATGAATATCATTAAAGTAACAGAAGAATACAGGGACTTTTTAGGAGAGTTTATTTTTAATAAAAAAGCTGAGTATTTTTCTCATATCAGAGAATTTCAAAATAACTATTCTAACAGTCAATTCTGGTTGGCTATGGACGATAATGAAATACAAGGAACTATGTTTTATAACAAAGCTGGAACAGTAAAAATGAGAGGTTCAAATGTTATTATTGATGCTTTTTTCAAGCAGTTAAAATCCACACCAAAATATATTGATATTCCAACAAGTGCTCTTGAAATCGCACAAAAATACATTAAATCAGAAAAAAAACGTTTGAATATGATTCGGTTGATTATGGATAAAACTGATTTTACTTTTGATGAAATTCCAGAAATACTGGTCTTAGAAAAACAAGATTTGAAAAGAGCATTAGTTGTATTTCAAGCAGCTGAACCTGATGATTGGCAAGATATGGACGTAGATAAATTGCCATTTGATAATAAGAATCAATGGTATGCGATTGAAAGTAACGATCAACTTGTTTCAGTCTGTTGGAATCAGATTTACAATCATGCAGGTCATATTGCTTTTATTGCAACCCACCCAGACCATCAGAGAAAAGGTTATGCAAGTGCATTAATTAAATACACTTTAAATGAAACTTTTAAACAAACTGATTTTGCAGTAATTCATGTTATGAAAGAAAATGTCGTTGCAGTAAATACTTATAGAAAATTAGGTTATTTGGACCATGTTAACTATATCGTTTTCTGCGAACCTGAATTACAAAAATTACTCTGAATGAATATCTCTAAAATAAATACTGATATTTCATCCTATTTTTTTATAATTTAGAATAAAATAATAATGAATTATAGATATACAAACGATTATAATAACATCCTAGACATGTCATTTTCGAATCAGTTTTTTGTATCATTACGAAGAAGTCTGTGTTCTATTGCATCTGATTATTTCAAATTATTTAAACATGACAATAAGAATTATTTTATTAGTAACAATAAATTATTAAAAAAAGATAACCTGAAAAATAAATCTTGAAAGTAACAATGATAATAAATCCTTGAGGAATTACTTAATTATCCTATGAAATGGGAAGTTGCTCAAAGGAAAGGTACACTTTCGGAAATGATAGTACAAAAAGAGCTGATTTTTGGAATATCTGCCAGAGAATAAGATTATCGATTAGTATTACTTGATTATTTCTTTCTACGACATGGTTTTTATAATTCTAAGATAATCTATTTATTGATAAGAATCAAGGTATTTCTCAGCTAATTTAATATGTTTTGTACTACCTGGAACTCTTAACTGTATGTTAAATGTATCTAGCACATTCATATCGTGCTGTGAAATAGTAAAGTCAAAAATTTCTATATTTTCTAGTATTCTTGTTTTATTGCTGGATGTAGGAATGGCTATGGTACCTTTTTGTACATTCCATCGTAATAAAATTTGAGCTGTGGTTTTATTATATTTAGCTGCTATTTCCACTAATTTTGGATCCATTAATTTTATTCCTCTCGTTAATGGACTGTAAGATTCAATTTTGATCTCATTTTCATTACAATACTCATATAGTTCTAAATTGAAATTATATGGTGAAAATTCTATTTGATTGATTGCTGGTTGTATTTCTGCTCTTTTTTTTAATTTTTCTAAATGATGGATCATAAAATTACTAACACCAATAGCTCTGGCTTTTCCTTCCCTTACAATGTGTTCCATAGGCTTCCAGATGTCTAAATATCCTTCAGCTGGCCAGTGAACAAGATATAAATCAACATATTTTAATCCCAATTTTTTAAGGCTAACATCAATAGCATGTGGCACTTTTTCTGGACTAAAATCCTGAATCCATAATTTGGTAGTAATGAATAATTCATCTCGAGGGATTTTTGAGTTCCTAATTACAGTACCAATTGCTTTTTCATTTTTGTAAACCATTGCTGTATCAATGTGTCTATATCCTGCTTCTAAAGCCCAAGCAATTGATTGTATTACGTTCTCACCTTTCAGCTGCCAAGTCCCGTAACCTATTAATGGAATTTTAACGCCATTATTTAATAGCGTAGAGGCTGATAAAACCATTACTCTAACTCCAAATAAATTAACTTGTTTTAGTTATAAAGTCTAGATTTATAAAATATGGAATAAATCTGGATAAAATTAATAATTGTCTTCTTCTTTCAAAGAATCCTTTTGAGTAGGAATCAAATTGTAAAATTATTTTTTCGTTTCGATTTTCCCGACTTAAGTATTCTATATCGTAATGCTGTTTGTAATATCACATTCAGATTTTTTACCATTTTATCTTGGCAATTAAGATTTGCATCAGTTTTTATAATAAACAAACAAGATAGTGTTATCTGGGTTTTATTTTTGGTTGAAAGGAACAATTATTTGATCTCAAAAGAAAAGTAATTGATAGCAGAATTGGAACAGAAATTGGTCGATTTATACCATAATTTATGAAAACATTAGTTCTTAATGCAAACAAAAACACGATCATCTGTTCTTGGAGCAATAGCTCTGGAGAAGAACTCAATTACTATCGACAGTAGTAATCATATAACAATATTACTCTAACCAAATTTAATTTCTAGACTTTAAAGAAGTGTGTGACCTAAGTATCAGTAGTGTTATTTATCTTATTTGCCAAAATAATTCACTAATTTTTCGGTAATAGTAATTAATTGCTTCTTTTCTTCTTCAGTCAAAATTTTCAATAATCCTTTCATTTCTTTTTGAACTGCTTTATCCCTTTCTTCAATAACCTCCCTTCCTTGCTCTGTTGCTTGTATGATGAATTTCCTTCTATCTTGTTTGTTTATTTGTCGAATAACATATTCTCTATCTTCTAGTTTATTCAAAATGCCAGTAGCAGTACTTGGTGGTATTGAAAAATGTTTTACTATTTTATTTACTGCACAATTTTCTGTAAGGGCAATAAATCGTAGGATCCTATAATCAGGAATCGATAGATTTGTTTCACCAAAATAGATTTTATTTTTAGTTACATTTTTCATAAGATCATCAATCATGAATAGGATTTTTGTTGTCATATCAAGATTGTTTTCAGAATTCATTTTCTATGCCACCATTTTAGTATTGTTCTCTTCTCTATTTCTTTTTTATGGTCTTAAAATATTTCCATATGCGAATATTTCGTATATCGAAATATTATTATAGTCAATACAAACAAACAACATTGTAATAAAATTTAGAGGAATAAATATGCATATTGCTATAATATACACCTTATTGGTGTTAATGGGTTTACTAACAGGTACGATAACTGGTATAGTTGGCGCATCGGGAGTAGTTGTTGTTGTGCCTGTTCTCCTATTACTCACTGGTGTTGATACACATACAGCTTTAGGCATTAGTTTAATGGTCGATTTTATTGCTTCAATTATTGTTGCTTTAACTTATTATCGAAAAGGTAATGTTCGTTTACTTTCAAGTTTGTGGATGATTATCGGTACTGTTGCTGGTTCACAAGTAGGGGTCTTATTTGCTCATAAGATCTCAGATAATAGTCTTAGTTATGGATTCAGTATTGGAATAATGGTTATTGGTGCGGGTATGGTCATTAAGGGTATTCTTGATTATAAGAAGAATAAGAAAGTCAAAGAATCCCTTGAGCCTATTGAAGAACCCACTACTCTAGAAGAAAAAATCCTTAACGAGAGTCGTTTGGATGATTTAGAACCATCAAAGGATGCTGCTTTAAATCAAAACTCTAAAATTAAAAAGAAGTGGCTGGAAATTTTAGTGCTTATAGTTTTGGGTTTTATTGTTGGTATACTTAGTGGTCTCTCAGGTGCTGGAGGTGGAATTTTGTTGATTTTTATTTGTACAGGTGTCTTGGGTCTTTCATTACATGAAGCCATTGGTACATCAACGCTGGTTATGTGTATTACTGCCCTTAGTGGTTTTATCGGTTATTCTGTCCAGGGAAGTGTCAATTATATGTTTGGTCTATTCTTAGCTGTTGGTTCTGTTATTGGTGGTGCTGCTTCAGCAAAAATAGCGAATGCTGTTAATGAGGATATTTTACGAATACTGTTCGGCTGCATAAATGTTAGTTTGGGGATAGTGACGCTGATAATCTAATAAAATTTGAACATTTATCATAGTTTTTCTTCTTTTTCTTTAAAATCATAATTTATTTAAATTATTAAAATTATGTTTTTACAGAAAGGTGTGTTATTAATTCTGCTTTTTTTGTATTGAATAGGATCTACGAAGGTAGAAATCTAATAGTTGCATTTTTTTCGAGAATCTTATTGGTTAAATGAGAAATAAAATTGAATAAGAGATTATTTGACAAATATATGAATTATACATTATTCCTTTTTGTTGTTACTTTATTTTTATCCTCATTTATACTGATTAATGTTTATTCTTTGACAGAAAATACTGATTAGATAGAACTGAATCTCAAAGATAATTATTATCCAAAAATAATTTATAAAAAAGAGGATACTTTCCAAGATGGAAATGTAATAGCTGTTGAGAATAGTGGGAATTATACTTATGTATTGACTTTATATAATGACTTCATTCATTGGTTTGTAGATTGACTCCGTATAACAATTGATTGTAATTCTTTCCATTCAACTAATTTTTTCCATTATTTTACTAATAAAATTTCTTGCTTTATTTAGATCCTCAACATCAGGTTTCAATCTCAAAATTGGAAGGTATGTTTTCCATTCATCATCATCAGTAATGATCTTACGATGAATGAATTTCTCTATTGCTGGTGTTGCTGCACCCATGCAGTTGAAAGAACCTAAGAATTCTATATTCTTATTAGCTGCTATTTCTGTGAATGATGGAATGCATCTACCAACCCATTCGTTGTATAATTTTTCATTTTCTTCCTTGGTATAACACGAATGGGTAAAGAATCCCGCCATTTTAAATTTGCCATCCTCTGGAAGTTTACTGAGGAATTTCTTGATTGGTTTTGCTAAATCACTACTATGACATGGAGAACCAATAAACACTACATCATAATCAATTATAGTATTCATTTTTACTTCATTCAATTTTTTCAAGACACTTTCATGCTTTTTAGAAATTTCTTCATGAAAAATGTTGGCGATTTTCTCAGTTTGGCCACTTGCAGAATAATAAACTGTCAAGACTTTCATGATATCACAACACAAAATGGTAACTTTCTATCTTATTTAAATGTTCTAAGATACAATCTTAAGTTACCACTATAAAATCGACAAAAAACAGTTAATTATTTTTTGCCAATTAATTATTTTTATAAGTGTAGAAGTTGGATATCATTGTGAAAGAGGTTTATAATACGAATGAAGATAGCTAATTTTAAACAGATAAAGAGAAAAATAACTGTACTCATTATTTTGTTTTGCTTCCTATTTTTAGTATTAAACCTTTTTTTTGCAATGGGCGCTAAATCAAAAATTGAAAGTTATCGATGTGAGGATGGGGGTTATAAAACCTATTCAAGAAGTAATGATCGTTCATTTTACTGTTATAAAGTAACATTCGAATCGTTTTATGGGAGTGGGTGTAGTGAGCATATTACTGATCCCATGAATATTCCTTGGAGTTCTTTTAGTTCAGCAACTATCAAAGTATATGATGAAAACAATACTGAGCTTGCATACACCTATGAAGGTAATACAAAAGTGTTTATTTGTTATAGTCGAGATATGGCTATTGCTCTCACGGTACCTTATTATAGCTGGATTTATGAAGTCAATATTTACATCCAATATTATCGAATTTCTCTAGCTTCGCTTTACAGCTTTATAGGTTGTTTTGCAATGATCCTTTTAGGAACAATATTAATAGTCCGTTTTGAATCAAAAACCATTCTAGAGGGACCTGCATTGGAAGAGCTTACCTTAGAAGAGCAAAGAAATTCCCGGTTAAAGAATCAAAGATCTTTCAATAGTGAAGTAGGTTATGTTGAAACAATCTATGATGATTCCTTAAACAACCAAATAGCAATTTGTGCTATCTGCAAATTAGAAATACGTAACACTCAAGTAATTCTCATCTGTAATTATTGTCAATCGCTATTTCATAAAAATCATTTAAAACAATGGTTACAAACAACTCGAGAATGTCCAGTTTGCAAAAGAATTATTGGGAAAGATAATGTTACTATCGAAGAATATTGAGGAAACAGCGTTAGAAAGCATTTCTTTTCTAATTATATAATAGTAGTCAGAATTTATTTAATGTTAAATGTTCAAGTAGTATTATGTCTAATTTTGAACCAATCTCAGAACATGTCTTTGTTGATTTAGAGATGCAAACAAAAACACGATCCTCTGTTCTTGGAGCAATAGCTTTGGGTGAGAACTTACTTGTTATTGACAGTGGTAATACACTAGAAGACGGGCAAGAGATTCGTAAGTATTTAGAAGGTAATCTTAACCTGCCAGTGAAATATCTCTTTTTAACACATACTCATTCTGATCATCGAGGTGGAATGGATGCTTTCACGGATACAACAATTATCATGAGTCAGAAAACAAAAGAGAATCTACCTACAAATGTTCGAATCAGTAAATATACCTTCCAAACGTTTGATGAAACATTTTTATTAGAAAGTGAAGGTTTGCAAATAGAATTTCGTAAATTTGCTGGCCACACAATTGGTTCAAGTGTTGCTTACTGTGTACAGGATAAAATCTTGTTCGGTGGCGATCTTTTCTTTGTAGGAAAAAAAGGTAATTTAGGTTTACCATTTTTAGGTTTTTATCAGAACAAACCAAGACAAACTGGTAATCCTGATGAATATCTTACTGCTTATAGAACACTCATGGAGTACGACCTTGCTATTATTATTCCTGGTCATGGTGAGTTAGTTCGTAATCCTCATGACTATTTGAATGCTCAAATTCAATTCTTTCAAGCACTCAAAGATCATTTCATTACAGCAATAACTAATGGCTTAACATTTGAAGAAATTGATTTACCTGAATTAGAACAAATCACTCAAGCTTATTCTTTAGCTGATAAAGAAGCATCCAGAGGTAAAGCTATCCGTTTTTTGGACAAATATATTTTTTATATAAAAAAAGCATTTTATAATCACTATAGCAAAACTACTCTAACTAAACTTGATTTCTAATATTCATTTCTTTCTTACTTGTCCTAGAAATTTGTTTTAAATTATTAAATCAAGGATTTTAATTCAGTAAGATTACTACTAAACACAATTGATCTTGATCGCGATGAAATTTATGAATTGTTCTATTGTTTTCGATAACCTATAGTTTGTGCAAATAGAATAATTTGGTCAGAAAGTAACTTCAATTCTTTAGAAATGGTGATTTTATCACAATTATGGAACCAAGCTGCCAATCCCTCTGATGCAGCATAGAGATAAATATTCTGAGCAATAAATCCAGTATCTGTATAGTAATAAGATTTCTGTACTTCTGTTTCACCAATGTAAGGATCAGGTTGATTTGGTCCGAGGTCATAACGAGAAAGGTCAGCAATAAAGATGATATTAACTGGAGCGTTCTCTATTATATGAGCTTGTGACCCTCTACCACACATCCTGCGATAATCTCCTGCTAAAATAGGTATCAGTTTGTGTGTAACATCATATAGGTAAACACCCTCTTTTAAAATTACATAAAGATCGATTTCCTGAGAGTTGCTCGCAGATGGTGCAGTCCTTCCATGTTTATTGAATGATGCCTTCTCACGGTTGACTCCAAAAGCCACAGAGAGAAGATTTGAGAGAATTTGCAAGGGAAGTTCTTTTGAGTTAATATTTCGAGTTGTTTGCCTTAGTTGAAGTGCTTCCAATAAGGTTTTACCACCTTTTTTATCAGGTTTAGGTAGAACAATTTGTTCAAGTTCTTGTTTTTCCTTATTTTGATTTGGCATAATTAATCACTTGGCAACTATTTTACCGTTCACCAACCATGATTAAAGAGTTTTTCTTCTCCAACCATTACAAATGATTGCTAAATAATACCATTTAGATTGCAGTAAAAGTATCAGTTAGCTTTTTCCTTTTTTCTTCTTCTTCCTCTTTCTTTTTCTTTTGGCTCTCGAATTTTTCTAACTCTTTCTTAGCAATTATTCTGACTAGTTCGTTATTATGTTCTAAAGCTGAAGTTAGAATAGAATAAATAATTTCATCTGAAAACCTATCAAGGTCTGATAAAGTTTCCTGTATTATTTCTTCATTGTTGCTCTTGAAAATAATATCCAATGAATTCTTCATAGTTTCAGCTTTCATAACTGTTTGTCTTGCTAATTTCCGAATCTGTGGATTTTGACAGAGTAGGTAATTGAAAAAGAATAAATGATCTTCCTTTGCGATTTCAATTATTACCTTTATAGCAAACTCACAGCAAGAAGGATCATTTAGTAATATTTCTAATTTTTTAACTCCCTCGCTGGTTATTTTCCTTTTTTTACCAAGAATTTCACAAGCCTTTTTTCTTGTTTCTTGGTTTTCAGAAACTAATGCTTCTTCCATGATTGCTAGAAATGGTTTTATTTGACAATTTACCTTTTCTTCGAAAAAATCCTCAAATATTGTTTCAATGGTTCCATTTTCTACTAAAATTTGTAAATCCCCTTTATTGATCTTACAATTACCATTTGTAAGTACCACTATTTCATTCTCATTGATCTTCTGAATGCCTTCATCATATAACACTAAAGTAGTTTCTCCAGTTCCATCTTCTAATTCAAAAATACAAGCAGTTCTTGTTATATTGAGGAATTTTACTTCCTTTGGTGCTGATTTACTATTTACCTTTGCAACTAGTTCATTAAAAGAATCGTTTACCTTTAGATCCCCTATCCTCATTTTTTCCACTATTAAATAAAAGGTAAAGAATATTAAAAAGATTATTTTATCTAATTTTTATCCGATGTTTCCAATAAAGGTACTTTCATAGTAATTTTTGTCGTTTTTGTTTACATTTAGAAGTGTGTAACATATGAGTCAAAAAAATATTAAATAGTCAACTTACTCTTTCTAACTATAACAAGATTCTTCACAAGGTGAATTACAAATTATTTGGTTGTAGCAACTATGTCATATTGGGAACAAATTAAAACAAAACTCAGTTTAAATCAATGTAAAACCAGCATAACAAAAATCGAGAAAATTTTCTCTAAAAACTCAATAGAATATATTATTTCTCAAATAAATTATTTAGAAAAACCAAATGATATAGCAAAGTTACGAAAAATTCAACAAATCCAAGAGGAAAATGGTGGAGGATTCTTTGGTTTGGTTCCACCAGTTATAGCGCAAGAAGACAGAATTCCTATACCATCAAATCCTGAACAAATAGTTTCTTTTCTAGAATTTTGTGCTACTAAACGTATGGCTGCTTATGAATTATTGATCTCCGCAGATTATGAATCCAAATTTTATGGCAATGATTTTCCAAAATTAAATATCAAAAAACCTTCATCTGAAATTATGAATAGATTACAAATTAATTTAAATCTTGATTTTTTTTGCCTAATTATAAATTACTTCCAGAAATCTGAAAAGGATAATTCTCTTCTTAATGAGATTAGTAATCACCCAATTTTGGAGGAATTGATAACACATAGAAATGGATTAGGTTTTGTTCCAGGTCCTAAATTTACTAAAGAATTCTACAAGAAATTTCTAGAAATGAGTCATTCACAAAATCCACTTGAAAATATTTGGAAAATGATCCATCCATGGAATTTCTTCGATTTTGCAGATATTTATCAAAATCTTGATGAATATACTAAATTATATGAGATTTTAAGTGCTAATAAAGAAACGATTGAATCTTTTATTATCTCTGAATTAATTGATTTTATTCCACAAAATAGAGAAATTACTGAGCAAATAGCTTTTAGTGTCGAATGGGCGATTAAAGGTTGGGCTTCAAAAAAATATGCGGGAGTAAATATTGAATTCTATAAAGATAATTTTGAAAAGCTTTTCAATGTAATCATCCACGAAGTTTTTCATCGCATACAACTGAAAATCCTACCAAAAGCTAAAAAGGTCGTTAAAAACGAACAAGAGCTAGATTTTGATATTTTGTTTGATTTTGATGATTTAGATAGAAGAAATAGCTTGTTATATAAGGCTTTTAGCTACATATTTCTTGAAGGTTCTGCAACTGCATTAGGGAGAAAAAAAGAAAAACCATTTACAGAAGAAGAAATAAAAAAAATAGAAACTGGCTTATCATTACTAGGTCAAATAATAAAAGAAACAACTCAATTAACATCTAATGATCAACAAGAAGAGATTGTAAATAAGATAGAAAGTTTGCTAAATCAAGGATTGATATCAAATGGACCATTTTATTCTCTTGGTGAATATATCTCAATTCAATTAATTTCAAAATATGATAGATTAGTTTTGGGAAAGATCTTAGAAGAAGGCATTTTTAAATTCTATAATTTATATTTGCATTTAACAGAAGAATTTGATAATTTAATAAAATTTCCAGATTCGATAAAAGAGACTATCATTTTAAATTCAAAAGCTGTAAATAGTTTTTTGAAAACACAGTAAAAATAATCTCTTATCTAATTTAATTTTGCATTCTTAAATTCGCTTTAAATTATTTTAGAATTTTTTAATAAAATTCATTAATCTATTTTTAACTAGCTTAATTGAACTTATTTTATGGAAGTAGTATATGATTACTGTATTCTAGTTTTCTTTGCAATTTATTTTCGATTACAAATATTTTTAAAAAAATAGAAAAAAGTATTTAATGAGGTTTTATCTCGAGAAGTCGTTGCTAAGTATGCTCTTTCAATGATTGAGAGGTAATTCCTCACTAAAATTATCAATGAATTTTTTGTACTAATTTTTTATTTCCTGTTAAAACCTATTGAGACATTATTTTTTCTAGGAATGTTAGAAGCAAATAAATCCAACAGAAACAAGACAGAATATCCAAACGGAAACTAAACAGACGTTGACTAAACACCAACCTTCTTCTTTGAATCCAGGTTTGCCAGTTTTGTGTTTTCCCCATTGATGATGTTCTATTTTCACTCGTGCAGCTTCAGCAACTATTTCTCCATTGGATTCAGCATAACCTTTCCATTCGCCGTTAACTTTTGCAACAAAGATATTATGTTTGCCTTTAGGAAGTTTTGTTTCTTCGCCTTCTAATTCATTTTCAAGAACGCCAATAATTTGTCCTTCTTCTAGTTCTTCTTCAGAATTAAGTTGTGGTATTCTTGCGGGAACGAATTTAACTTTTTTACCTTTCTTTTCGCCATGGATTGCTCTATCTTCATCTAATACAAGTCTTTTTCTCATGTTGGCTATCTCTTGCCCAGTAGGTTTTTCTTTTCTCAGTTTTCTACCCTCCTTTTAATTTAATTAATATAGAAATTCATTTTAAAGTAAGAGAATCAGTTTAATCCCTTATATTTCCGAGAATGGGCAATTTTTCATTTTTTTCCATATCATAGCTATTAATAATAGCTCTTGCCATTCTTGATATCATTATCTCAAAAATATCTTTAAATTTTTCTGATTTTTTATGGTAAAAATATGAAAATTATTGGTAGATTACTTTCTTGCATAATAATGAAAATATCTTTTCTAGTAGTACTCTTACAAAGATGATTGAATTAATAATCCCTTATATCCCACCCTATCCAAAATCAAGTGG
>JAEORM010000071.1 GCA_016840905.1 Candidatus Gerdarchaeota archaeon
CGTCTAATTTTCAACTATCCAATTACAGGTATAATGATTGAATACAGAATATCCTAACAATCGTTAAAAAATAATAAATATAATTAAAGAATTTATTAAATTTGAGAAAGCAAAACATGGTAAATACAAAAGAGAATTTAAAGAAGACTGATTCGATGATACATAATGATATCATAAAAACACCTAATAGAGAGCATTATAAATTATTCTCAAAAGGACAAATAGCCAATTTAACAATTAAAAATCGTTTGATTCGATCATCAACATGGGATCCCTCTATTATACACCGTCGAAGTATGACAAGTGAAGTTCTTGAACTATATAGAAAACTCAGTCTAGGTGGAGTGGGAATGATTATCGCAGGAGGAGTCCCTGTCTTTAATGAACCCATACAAAAGGGAAAGACAGACAAATGGATACAAAATTTTAGTGAATTACGAATTGATGGATTTGAACGATTAGCCAAAGAGGTTCATTCTTCTAATGAAGACTGTAAAATTATAGCTCAAATTGAAAATGGTCGATCAACAGCGCAACCGTCATCAATCATTTCCCCATTTTCTAACCAAATACCAAGAACTCTTACACCCGCAGAAATTGAGGATATCGTTGAGTGCTATGTAGAAGGAATTGAGGAAATGAAGATAGCAGGATTTGATGGCGTACAAATTCATGCTGCCCATAGTTCTATTCTCGGGCGCTTCCTTTCACCTTATGCCAATAAAAGGGACGATGATTATGGAGGGTCTCCTTTAAAAAGAGCTAGAATTATACAAGAAATTGTTTCCAGAGCCAGAAAAATAGTAGGAAATTTTCCAATATTAATCAAAATGAATTCTACGGATAATCTAGAAGGAGGTATAGATATTCATACATTTCCTGAATTGGCAAAAGAGATTGAAAAAACTGGCATTGATGCAATTGAAGTTAGTGGTGGAATGCGGGATTGTTTGGCAAGAAGCGAAAAAGATCTTGGATTCAAACCTGTTCCCTTAGCGGAATCACATACACTGATTAGTAATCCTAGCAAACAAAGTTATTTCCTAAAATTTGCTGAGAAACTCTCTTTGAAAATTCCAATTATTCTAGTAGGAGGAAACCGTCATGTTGATTTTTTAGAAAAGATTATTTGTGATGGTAAAATAGATTTCATCGCTATATCACGTCCTTTGATTCGGGAACCAGATCTTCCTAATCGTTGGTTAAAAGGCCAAGGCAAACCAACTACAGAATGCATTTCATGTAATTCATGCGTTTTCAAAATGCTTGTTCATCCTAATAGTCCAGAGCCTGAATTAGTAACCTGTGTCTATGAAGAGGATAAATCCTTACATTATCAAGCTCAGAAATGGCTTAATTCATGGGTTAAGGAGCATATTAAATTAAACATGAATCAAGAAAAAGCAAACATAGAAAAAAAATGAAAACTGGAAATACTTTTTTTCCAGCTTTAAACTATTGCTTAACCTACAACGGTAAAGCCATCGAATGCAACTGAAGGGGTTTTAACAGAAGGTAAGAGCTTAGTGTCCGAACCTAGGGCAATGATATTCTGGTAGCTTTTGTAGAGATTACCAGCAATAGTGACAGATTCAAGGGGATGTTTGATCTCACCGTTCTCAATTAAATAGACAGAATTGGCAACTACAGAGAAATCGCCAGAAATGAGATTAGAGTGACCCATACCCATAACACTATCCATGACGAAAAGACCCTTATCAATATCGGATATAATAGCATCAAAATCCTTAGTGCCAGGTTGAATGACAATAGTAGTGGGTGAAATATTGGGAGTGCTTTCGTAATCGGCACCACGGTTAGCGTTACCAGTGCTGCGAGCTTTGCCAAGGCGACCATAATAACTATCGTAAAGGAAGGATTTGAGGACGCCTTTATCTATAATTGAAGTCGTTTGTCGAGGAGCACCTTCATAATCAATTGTAGCAGTATTAAGTCCCTCAGGTAATTGACCATCATCAGTGATAGTGAGATCCTTGATACCAACAACATCAGCAAGCTTGTCCATGAAATAACTGTTCTTCTCAACAACTTGTCGACCATCAACGCTTTGAGCTAAAGAGGCTTGCCAGAAACCTGACATGACATTCTGGTTCCAAACAGTAGGTAAAACACCAGTTATACCTAAAGGTTTTGAGGGAAGCAAAGCAACAGCTTTCTCGGAACATTTGACACCAAGACCAGTAGGATCAGCTTTAGTACGGGTGACACTAAAGTCAAAGGCATCTTTGCGTTTGTTGCCATCAGTAGCAGTAACAGAGCAGATAATAATTTGAGCGGTTAAACGTGTAGCAGCGGAAACACCTGCGGAGTTAGCAACAGCATAGCCACCATAAGTAACTTGATTGGTGGCTGAATTAGAAATTATACGGGGATCAATATTCTTGGATTCAGAATAAAGAGCATTAGTTTCTTTGACAAGGTCTTCAGTAGATAAGGAGAGAATGGCTGAATCAAGGATGCCTTCCTTAGCAAGAGGGAGCTTGGTCATGAAAGATTCAAAACCAGCGTTATCCTCATTAATAGAGTGGACAACAGAGAGAGCTTCAGAGACAGCATGCTTGATAGATTCATCAGTTAAACTGCTCATAGCTGCGAAACCGAGTTTTTTACCAAGAGCGACTCGAACGCCAACACCTTCGTTAATGCCAACGCGAGCATCAATAATACCTGAATTATTACTAATGTTCATATTATGAATGCTACTGACAAAAATTTCAGTTTGATCAGCACCTTTGCTTTTAGCAAATTTAAGACCAGTGTCAGCTAAAGCAAGAAGGTCTTTAGGAAGCGTATCAAAATTCATTATTGTTCGCCTCCAAAAATCGCTTCAGCAAAAAGAATTTTGCCAGAGCCAAGACCACAAGGTAAGGGGTATTGAGCATTCTTACCACATCCTCCAAAATACCCGCTTGTTATCTCCAGGTCTTTCGTTACTCCTTCAACATTCTTTAACAATGATAAAATATCTCCTTTTATTGTAACGTCTTTTATTGGATATTTTATCTCTCCATTCTCTATCCAATAGCCTCTTACTGCTTTGAATAGGAATGTTCCCAGACTTGGATTTACTTGCCCACCACTTGTTTGAATGGCATAAAGCCCTTCTTTTGATTGTTCTATTGCTTCTTCCTCTGTTAAATCTCCAGGGGCAAAGTAAGTATTTTTCATTCTTGGTATAGGATTAAATCGATAATTTATTGCACGAGCATTTCCAGTTGGTTTTGTTTTCAATATCTTTGCACTTGATCTATTGTGCAAATATCCTTTCAAAATACCATTTTCTACTAATACTGTTTTTCCTGTTTTTGTTCCTTCGTCATCATAAGGTAACCAGAACCCATCGAATTGCAAATCTGGTGTTCCTTCGTCAATAATGTTTACTTTATCGGTTCCTATTATCGTTTCTAATTTTCCAGTTAATGCTGAGTCGTTTGCTATTATGAAATCTGTTTCAGTGCAATGACCAAAAGATTCATGTGCAAGCACACCGCTTAATCTATTATCACAGAGAGATCGGAATTTTCCAGCAGGAGCTGCTTTTGCTTCTCTTTGTTCATCAGCCCATTTGTGAGCTTTTTGACCTATTATTTCTGGTGTAGTGTCTTTTTCATCAAAAATCTCGAGCCCTTTGGAACCACCTCGACCATTCATACCTCTAACTAATGTTCCACCAGTTCCTACAGCTGTCACACTAGCCCTCAGATCAATTACTATTGGTTCCCAAGAGATTTCATCTCCTTCTGAATTCATGAAATTTTTTACACCATAGAATTCTCCATAGAAGGCTCTTGTTGACTTTATCCAATCCACATCTGCTATTGCGGCTTTTTCTACGCGATTTAATAGATCCAATTTGTAGTCCAATTCAAAATCCTTTGGATGTTTTTTCATTGGTAACTTCAAATCATGCACTTTGGCAATCTTATCTCTATTATCATAATCTAGTTTGATGCTTGCAATATCTGCTGAAGCTTTAGCAATACCAAAAGCATTTTCTGCACAAGCTTTTATTGCTTTTCGTTCTAATGATGCTGTATAAGAATACCCTGGAACTCCATTATAATAAGCAACAATTCCTATTCCTCTTCGTCGGTTTAGGTTTGTTTCTTTTATCTTTTGGTTTTCCTTCACTAGCGTTCTTAATTGTAAATCATCATAACGCGCTTCGATATATTC
>JAEORM010000072.1 GCA_016840905.1 Candidatus Gerdarchaeota archaeon
CAAATTTTCTCCTCTAATTTTCCACCTCTTTGCAATCCTTTACCAGTATAATTTGGGTCTAAACGAAGAAAGTTACCGAGCTTCATATAAACACCGTTTTGATTACGAAATCTTAGAGCATCTGGTCGTCTAAAATGGATAGAAAGCGAATTGAGGATTTTACTAAGCTTTATCACTTCCGGATGTAATTTATTTATCTTTGAAGGATTATGTCTAAAATAAAGGTCTAATCCTAAGATCAACTCATCTCTTGTCCATTTTGGATTACGCATACTTTGTTTTAATACGTTTATATCATTCTCAAGTATTATTATATAACTTGCTTTATCTTTTTAATATATATACAATCTATCGAGTTGAATCTTTTATAAGGAGGGAGAAAATCATGGGCGAGGAAAGACGTAAAATATTAACCGACCTCATAACACTTAAAACAAATACCTCAATACATTTTAGCGATGAATTCAAGGAACCGTCGAAGGTATCTGGCAGCAAAGATATCCTAGGTCACGAAAGGAATATAAGAAACCATTTAAACAAAAATAGCCTGAGAGCTTTAGAGTATTATGAACATGTGTTTGGATGGATTCAAGGAAATCCCTCTAAAAAGGATTTATTTAATGCCATTGAATCTGTATATGCGTTTTGTGAAGAATTAGCCCCTGGTGATTCTACCAACTTAATTAATACCAATGACGGCCATTCTGAATTTGTCGATTTAATCAAAGAATGTAATCCTACAACCTGTTTCATAATTGCACCTAGAGGAGCTGGAAAAACATTTTACCTTAATTATCTTATCAACACTAAAAGCGAATATTTGCTCGACAACCATGTCATATGGTTTCGAGTTGACATCACAAAAATTTACAAGCGAAATGTAGAGATGTCGGGGAAACGATTCCACGCTTCATCAAATATAGCATTAGGTCGCATATCACTTCTAGACTACTTATATCTTCAAGTAATATATGTTTCATTTAAATATCGCAGACAGAATCCAATATTGGGACTTTTTTGGGACGATAACAAAAAAGAAGCGAATAAATATTTAATACGTAGTTTTAAGACATATAGTGGGTACGATAAATCATTTAATGATAGTGTAATCATTCATAATTACAAAAGCTTCATAAAGAAACTTAAGGAAAAGGAACAATCATTAGAAAAACTATCGGATAAGGGCGAACCTGATTTCTACAATCTTCACAAAGCAGATGTTGAAGATATCCTGAACTTAAAAGGCAATCTTATTACTGGCAACATTTACTTCTATGCATTATTAAACTATCTCCATTCGTCTGATTACAAAACATGTTTTATCATTGATGGACTCGATAACATGGATTTTCATAGATATACGGAATATTATGATAAACTCATTTCTGATATCTCTGAATTATGTTTAACGCAAGACAAACTGAATATTTTATCATCAATGTTCATTATTTCCCTAAGAGATGAAACATATGCTCATTTAAAAAGCTACAACCCTCTTTTTTTCGGAAAGACTCCTAAGGAATTCCGCATCAAGGACATGCTGCCATCAGACATCATTAAAACAAAATTATCAACGGCACTAAATCCAGAAGCCAAATACCATTCATCGATAAAGAAGAGCACGAAAAACATTATCGATGAACTTATAAAGAAATCCCCACATAGGCAATTTCGATATAAAAGCATTCGTGATTTTGACAAACTATTTGTCAGATATTCAGATAGCTGCATAGAGAAAATGATAAATGCTTTAAAATCGCATAAAATCAAGGATTCTGGTATTTTTAATAGCGCCATCCAAAATGAACTTGATTATTTCAATATCTTCTACAACAAAAACATGCGTGACTTTATATATAATTTCCTAAATATTTTTGCTTATTATATGCTCTTCTATGACAAGAAACCACATATAAAAGAAGATAGAAATTATGTACTTTCAGAGGGACAAGTATTAAATGGACATCTGTATATTAATACAAAAGAAAGCGAAGATACTAATGAATTTGGCTATTGTGTCCCAAACATATTTTGGTTTGAATCTTTTTTAGCAAATCAAAAATGGCATGGACTTAGTCAATATAGAATTCTCCAAACAATAAATACCTATCCAAACAAAGATGAAAAGTGGATAATTGAATTTATTATTAGCAATTTTAAATATGCTTCTGAAATAATTAGACGTCGTTTTTTCTCATTAATTACAAACGGCCTAATTTCATGTTATTACGAAGATAATTCACAAGGCAAAAAATTCGAATTAACCCCAAAAGGTAAACTATACCTTGGTTTTCCTTTTTGGGATATTGACAGATTTTATTACTTCGCTCTTGATACTCCAATGTCTTCTAATGCTATTGGTAATTCTAAAATGATTAAGCTTCATAGAAATGATGGAAGAGGGTATTGGTTAGACTACAATATAAGTTGTATCCTTACCTCTATAACGTTAATTAGACACATCATTACCCAACATAATAATGAACGATTATTAAATATAGATGGCTTTGATAGAATATTTTCATTTCCAAAAGAATTCCCTATGATTTTAATTAAGGGGCTAATGAAAAAAATGGAATATTTAAATAATATTGCGCCTTCAGAATACACAGAAACATTGAATGATATAAAAGGATTAATTTAAAGGCTTGTAATAATATTAATCAAGCAAATCAAGCTTCCTATGAAGACACTTCCATACTAGAAAATGGATTTTATAAACGGAATCACCCTCATTAATAATAATTCCATCTCTTAATAGAACCTTAATATCAGCGCTATCATCATCAAGCACAGTGCGCTTTCTATTTTCATAAAGAAATTCTCTTAGAATCCTTATCTCATTCTGGTTCAAATTCTTCAATTTACCAGTAATGTGAATCAAATTCAAGATGCCTCTACCTAATCGCACAACAAATTTTCCAACAGGAGGTGCTATATTAACAATAATCACTCCATACGATACCAGGCATGCAAGTACAATATATAAATGATAAGTATCAACAAAAACATCTAACCTAAATTTCGTCAAGATTGAGGACGGCAGGAATAATAGTAGAGAAGATACTAACCCTATTACAAAAAAATACTTAGTTTGTAGTTGAAACCATTTTAATATCTCTTTAATGAATTCCATTTAGCGAACCATTTGTGAACCAAAAATAAAGGCTACCTTAAAAGATAACCCATTGTATTACTAGCAAAGTTGATGGTGCCGAAGGCGGGATTCGAACCCGCATGCCTTTCGACGCTAGTACCTTAAACTAGTGCGTATACCAACTTCGCCACTTCGGCAGTATTTTGTTTGGCTGGCCTACTAGGATTTGAAC
>JAEORM010000073.1 GCA_016840905.1 Candidatus Gerdarchaeota archaeon
ATGTTTCTGGAGGGATAAAATCTCGAGAAGCTATAATAGGCACGAGTTTAGATGTTAAAGGTGGAGTAAGTGCTGTAGGTGATATCAAAATAGAGGGACCTGTTGAAGTATTAGGAGGAATTTCTTCCCATGGATCGATAACAGCTCAAAATTTATCATCTATAGGTGGAGTTACTGCGGATAAGAATGTTAAAGTAACAGGAATAATTGATGCCCGAGGTAAAATCGAAATTGGTGGTGATGTGGACTGTGATGAATTTATCTTCTATGTGAGTAGTCCATCAATCATTCATGGAAAATTACAAGCTAACAAAATTAAAATTATGAGAGACGAAAATGCCAAGATTGAAGCCTTTTTACGAGTGAAAGAGATTGTTTCACCATATAGATTAGATATCGATTATGTTATTACTGAACGAATCATTTGTCCAAAAGCTCGAACAGGAGAAAATTGTCGTATAGGCGAATCTATTGAGAAAGATTATGACCCAAATGAGTAATTTTACTCTGGGTTTATTCTCAGCCTTTTTTTAATCATTATTGTCGGTTATTTGGTACTTTAAATATAAAATTTACTAGTGTAAACTCGAATTCATAATAGAGCGAGTTGAAAAAATGACTACAATAATGATAACTGGTGGAGCAGGCTTTATTGGTTATCACTTGACAAAATATCTGCTTGAAAAAGAAACCAAAGTAGTTATCTTTGATAATTTCTCAGATTATTATTCACCAGAACTCAAATGGATGAATGCTTTGGAGTGTCAGAAATTAGGAGCAAAAGTAGTTCAAGGAGATATTTTAGATAAAAAACAACTCGCAAAAACGATTAGTGAAGAAGATTGTGAGAGAGTAATTCATCTTGCAGCTCAACCAGGTGTGCGATATTCAACAATAAATCCTGATGTTTCTTTACGGATTAATGTTGAAGGAACATCTAATGTTTTAACTGTTGCTCGAGAGTGTAATGTTTCTCGAGTAGTTGTTTCAAGTAGCTCATCTGTGTTTGGTTCAACAGTATTTTTACCAATGAATGAAGGACATCCCAAAAATCCAATATCTTTCTATGGGGTAAGCAAATTAGCAAAGGAACAATTAATAGCAACATCCAATTATCTCTACCCAGAATTTGATACAGTGATCATTAGACCATTTACTGTTGTAGGAGCAAGACAAAGACCTGATATGGCTATCAATAAATTTGTATCAAAAGCAATGGCTAGTGAACCAATAACTGTTTTTGGCGATGGAAAACAAACACGAGATTGGACCAATGTAGAAAATATGGCTCAGGCTTTCTTTTTAGCTGCCACTAAACCAAAAGCAAAGAATCAGACTTTCAACATTGGTGCTGGAACAAGAATATCTGTTAATACTGTGCTAAAATACATTTCAGAAATTACCAACAGAGAATTGTTAATTGAGTATGCAGAAATGAATAAAGCAGATGTGCAAGATACATTTGCAGACATATCAAAAGCTAAACTATTATTGGGATACCAACCAAATAAAACAATTATTGATGCGATAGAGGACTTTACTGAATTTTGGCTTACAAAGAATTATTCTCAAGCAGTGCATCAAACAACTTCTTCTGAAACGGTTATTACAAATAAAACATCAGTGAAATAAGGTCATAGGTGATTTTTTTGGAGAAAAAAAATCATTAGATGGAAATGAACAACAATGGATGATTTACAAGAAATAATAGAAATACCAACTGATATAATTTCAAGTCAACAAGAAATCGGAGAAAAAAGAGAGAAAATTACTAATAAAAAACTCGAAGTATTAACTCAAGAAAAGAAAGAGAGTTGGTTTAATAAGAATTGGAAATATCTTGTTGGAATAGTTGTAACTATAGCATTAATGACTTATCTAGTGATCAAATCAGAACCAGCACTTATAGCTAATAGTTTACAGAATGCTAATTATTGGTTTATTTTTGCTGCTTTTGGAGGGACTTTACTACTTTTTATCATTAAAACAGTAAGATGGAAATTCATTATTAAACAACAAGGCGAAAAAATACCTTTTATGGAAGCATTTGGTTTAGTGTTAATTGGGACATTTGGATCAGCAATAACACCAGCAAAAGTTGGTGATATATTACGAGCATTTTACTTAACAAAAAGAAAGAAAAATATCAATACAGGAGCAGCTGTTTTTTCGGTAGTTTTTGATCGTATTCTTGATTTAGCGGGTATTGTAATTGTTGTTTGTATCTCACTACCATTTATCATAGCAGAAATAAGTAATGTAGCTTGGTGGGTACCAGCAAGCATAGGAGGGGGGATAGCTATTTTCCTGCTATTATTGATTTTTGTTTATAATAAAAAAGCAATAAGATCAATACTAAATATGCTCATAAGATTCATTTCAAAG
>JAEORM010000006.1 GCA_016840905.1 Candidatus Gerdarchaeota archaeon
AAATTGGTCTATATAAGGAATACTTTTTGCTATAAATTTCCCTAACTCTATTTTAACGGTTTGATTCTCATCAAATTCTTTACATATGATTTTTTCTGACATAATTGCTATTAATTGAAAATTTGCTTTAAGGATTATTAGCACTCTTGGTTTTTCCTTTTCATATAAAATATTCTTTCTCTTTAGCCATAGTATAAATTTAAATATGATAAATGAAAAGAAATATTCTATCTGAGAGGTAAAATTTATCCTCTGAGACTAGCATTATGGTTGAAAAAGAACCTTCACTTAACAATAAGAAAGATCCAAAGTCATTAAAAGACATGGAAATTATTTTTGCTCCAAATGAAGAAGTAACTGAATTTGCCTATCTATTAATTGAAACACTATTTGGTATTCAAGAATGTTTCTTGACTGATTACTCTGAACTAAGCCATTTTCTTTCACTTGATGAATTTCCAGGACATGAACGTGTTCCTTTTGATGGTTTATCAGATGAAGATAAAAAGCTTTATCTTTGGGCTAATGAGACCTTCTCTGAAGAAGATAGGAAAAGGCTAGTTATTGAATATCCACCGATTACTCAAGAAGAAATTGATTTGTACAAAGAAAACGAACGAAAAATGTTTTACTATTTGATCGAGCAAACGTTTGGTGTCTCTATGAGCGACTATCCTGAAAATGAAAATCTCTTCGTTTGGAAAGTAGCAAATTATATCCTATTGAAGCAGAGAGTCTTTTTACTTTTATAACAAAATTTAATTCTTTTAGATAATAGTTTTTTGACTATTATCTTTATTTTTCTTTTTTCACAAACTATATTTTACTATATGCTTTTAGTATTCAAAGTAATTTACTTTGTAATACAAAGCTATTTATAAAATAAATAACATTATGTTATATAGTGATAAAAATGGATTCAAATAATGATTTAGATAGACTCGAGAAGAAAACCGCTTCACTTAATTTTCAAGATGGAATTTTTGATATGACTCTAGGTTTGGTCTTAGTTGCTTTTGGGATTGCTTCATTACTTTATAATTACTTGCCAGATCCATGGAATAGTCTTTTTGGATTTCTTCTTTACCTAGTGATTGCTATTCCTTTATTTTTGGTTCAATTTCTAGTAACCAAACCTCGATTAGGAATAGTAAAATATGGCGCAAAACGTAAGAAAATCAATATTGCTATTATAGCTGTTGGCGTTGTAATACTGTTATCTAATATTGTTGTTTTTATACTAATCTTTACTGATACTTTACAATTCAATGGAAATGTTTACTTGATGGCTGTTATTTTCGGATTAGTACCACTAACTATCTTTACATTAATGGCTCATTTCATGAGTTTCAAACGATTATACTTAATAGGAACAATATTTTCAATATCCTTTACAATGAAAGAAATATTAACGATTCAAAACTTTGATTTAATTGGTAATATTTTATTCTTAAGTTTAGGTGTCGTTATAATCTCTATAGGATTAGTTTGTCTTATTCGTTTCTTAAAGAAATATCCTAAGGTTCCGGTGATAGATCATGAATTCAGAGAAATCACTAGTCAACAATAAGCTTCAAGAGTTAATGGATATAGACAAAGACATTCATGAACCTGCTAGATTAATGATTTTATCATATCTATTTGTACTTGATAGTGCTGATTTTGTTTTCTTGCGAGGACAAACAGAATTAACTTGGGGAAATTTATCAGCTCATATAAGCAAATTAGAAGAGCGGCAATTTATTGAAATAAAAAAAGAATTCATTCGAAAAAAACCTCGGACTTTGGTGAAATTAACTGAAAAAGGTCGAAAAGCTTTTCTTGCTTATCGAGATAAAATGAAAGGAATTTTAGGTTAGAAAAATCTTCAAAATAGTGAAAATGGATACTTCTAAATTGAATACTAGATATGATTTTATTTGGTAATTAATTTTCATTTTTTTAAATATTCAATACTAAACAAAAATTCCACTATTAAAATTCCTGTTAAATACTAAAATACCATTCAAAATTGAAGAAACAATTAGAATTATCATTACCTAAATAGCAACTTGATATTTATTTATATAATTTAATCAGTATAAATTCAATATATTATTGATGTGATTCTAATGGGCGTGAACTACTATTGGATATAAAAGGATTTATTGAAAAGAGAAAACAGCTAGTACAGCAAATCGTTACTATAAGAAAAAAAATGTTCAAAGTTTATGATGATAATGTGTTTGCTGAACAGCTATTAAAAGATTTAAAAGCAGAATCAGATTCAATGACTATAAAAGTAGCTATTTCATTACTAGAAAAATATTTTCAGATTGAAGAGCCTGAATTGGATGAAGCTAGAAATTTTTTACAAAAATATCATGATATTATACATAAATTACATGAAGAATATGATATTTATTATCCTACAAAAACTGCTAGAGAAGATAGAGACAATAAATTAAGCATGATAAAAAAAGAAATACTCCAAGCATTATCTAAGCAAATATCTTTAGAATCAATTGCAGCGTTAAAATTCCTAAGTGAAAATTTCTATGGAATTATTAGATATGAAGAGTTTTGGGATATTCATGATGAATTATTTCATATGATTAAAAATTCGCAAAATATACTATTTTTATTAATACCGGAGTTTGATGAATTACTTAAAGAAGCAAAAGATACAGATTTTGGTTATAATGAAGAAATGTCAATACTTGCATTTAAGATGCTTAATTTTATTGAAAGTGAAGAAATAATCCCAATACTATTGAATGAATTATTTCAAGAGAAAATCGAATCTTATGATCCGCAAAATTATTTTGATCAAGTATCAATAAGACCTATTGCTGCTAATCTTCTTGGAAAATTCAAAACTAATGAGGTTGTTAATTGTTTAGTTATTGGTTTAGATGAATTGGAAGGAATAGATGTAATCATTTCAATAATCAACTCATTGGGAGAAATAAAGGATAAAACTACAATTCAAACAATTTACCGTTTTATACCAGGAATATTAAGAGAGTTTAATCCAGAATTTAGTTATGATAACGATAATCCACGAGATTGTATTGATTTTATTTTTACTTATGAAGAATCATGTAGAAAAGCTGCAATCGAAGCTTTACAAAAACTAGGTATTGAACCTAATTTAGAAACAGCATTAATTCATTTTACAAATCATTATCTTGAAAAAATAACCGAGCCCGATGACATATTCAGTGATGATCTATCACTTGAAGGATTTCTAGCTCTCGAAGTGGTATATAAAAAATATCGAAATTATGTTGGTGATTATTTTTCAAACATTATAGATAAATTAGATGAAAACCTACTTGAAGAGGATATCTTTGAGAGGATATTTGGTTAATAATCTGTAAATTGGATATACCTGATAAATAAGAAAATTCATCTCTAATCTGTTATGTAAGAATCAAAAATTTTGATTCAGACTTTACAAATTATCTTTTCTTTTTCTTTTTAAATTATTATTTAAATAATGATAAATATACTATAATAAACGAAATTTAAAAAATCAATATTAAAATTAACTAACATTGTATCATGATTTGCTGGGAAGAAGAGTATTTATTTTCTAATTGCACCAAAAACGGAACAAATCATAGTCTAATTACCCGTTATTTAGTTTGTATTTCTTCTAATAATCTAAATTTAATTTATACAAGAACAAGTTTTTGGCAGTATCAATATTTTCAGTTGGATTTGTAGAATTAATTAGATATGTTTGTGAATACAAACAATAAATACTAGAATTATTTGTACTAACAAATACTTTTTTAAGATGCGAGAAATTTATATTATTAAAAATTAATGGACTAGAAAAAATTGGATCAGATGTTTGAAAGTTTAAAGGGTATAATTTTGACAGAAGAAGCAAAGAAACCACAAAGAGAATTATGGATTGTGTTTAATGAAAAACAAAGTCAAATATTAAATGATCTAGTAAGAATACAAATTTTATCTTTATTTCGAGAGGGTATTGAGGATATTATAAGAATTGAAGAGTTTAATGCTGAGAAAAAAGAAAAAATAATACGTGAAAGACAAGAAAAACGCCATTGCCTATCAGTATCTGATCTAGTACATTTGTCTTCTAAAAACGGTAAAGATAAGAAATTGACTAGAAATCAAATATATCATCATATACCAAAGCTAATAGAAGGGGGTTATTTAATCAACTTTGGTACATTAACTAATGGACAAAGAGTAACAACTTATTATCAACGAACAGCTAAAAGCATCATTATCGCAGCAGGAAATCTAATAGAAGCAGAAAACAATTACATTAGTCGTTTATCAAAAGAAATTATTGATGAGTATTCATCAGTTTTTAAAAAAATATTTACAAAGGAAGAAAAGGAAGAATTATCCAAATTATTTGCCAAAGCGTATAGTTTACAATTAAAAATGGTAAATGACTTTTCTAAGCAAATAAATCAAGATGTAACTAGTCCAAAAGAAATAGAACTATTGCAAAATTTGATTGAAATTTATTCTATCGGAAATTCAGAATATTTAACTTTTCAAAAAAGAATCCACAGTATTTTATTCTCAGAAAACAAATAACAAAGGTAAAAAGAAATGAGTCAAAATGAATTATTTCAGCAGACAATAGAAGAATTACTAAATATCGCTTTTGACTATCAACCGTTTCTAGCGGTTTATGTAGGAAAAAAAGGTTATGATACTAAAATTGGTAATGGTTCAAAAAAGAGCTATGAAGATTTTATTGCAAATTATCTGGAAAAAACAAAAGAAATAGAATTAATAAACCCAGAAGAATTGACCAAATCAAATCAATTAGAACGAGAAAAAATAATTAATTCTTCGCAAATAATTAAATTCTTATTTGAAAAATTTCCATTATGGAAAAAAGATCCCTATGGAATTGAAGATATACAGAGTATTATATTCATGATACTTCAACGAGAAGGACCTACTATAGAAACGTTAGACATTATAATTGGTCTTTTACAACAATTATCAAAGTATTTGGATGAATTTCACACTAGATTCATCAATGAGACTATCCCTAAATTATGGAAGGAAACAGCTGAACAACGATTAGAAACCTCCACACAATTTTTTGAATACTTACTAATGATTTTCACAAGTGATCAAATTCCTGAATCTAAAAAACGACATCTAGAATTAACCATTGATCAAGCAAAAGAAGTAATTAAAAATCATAAAGAATGGTTTAAAACATTGGTTATAGATGAAAATGAATTTGCATGGGCTATGGGAGAAGAATCGTTTAATAAATATCTTGAGCTACGGAAATTACCATGGAACTCTGATATAATCCTTAAAAAAGGATATGATTTATTAGAATCCTTAACAGAAAAGGCAAAACAAGTTGCAAAGAAAATTGATCCAAAGAAATCATATAAAGAAATTGTTGAAGATATTCTATCTTATAAACCACCAACTTTTGAAATGGTCCTTGAATTTGCATCTTATGAAGCTAAACGAGCAAAAGAGTTCTTGGTCAAGAAAGATTTGTTGACTTTACCAAAAAAAGAATTCCTGAAAGTGATTGAAACACCAGCTTATCTAGCACCAATCCTACCTTTTGCAGCATGTGTTCCAGCGCCATTTTATTTGCCTGATGAACCAGGCTATTATATGATTACGCGACCATACACAAATGAAGGACTAAAAAAACATTCATACCTTGGTATATCTAATACGATGGTTCATGAAGCATATCCTGGGCATCATATTGATATGTGTTGTACTAATCAAATAGGATCAGGTTTTGAAACAGTAGCATATACTTTATGTTCGCACGCTGCAGAGATAGTGGAAGGATGGGCTCATTACTGCGAAGAGATGATGCTTGAAGAAGGTTTTCATACAGAAAAAGAAAAGGTAGAATTAGTTATTTTATTAGATCAAATATGGCGAGCTATAAGAATAATTGTTGATGTTGAATTACATACCAAAAAAAGGCGTTATGAAGATGCAATAGTGATGTTATTAGAACATACAAGAATGGAATTACCACAAGCAACAGCTGAAGTTAATAGATACACTACTGCACCAACTTATCAATTATCATATTTAATTGGAAAATTACTTATCCAAGAGTTACGAGAAGAACAAAAAAAGAAATTAGGTGATTCCTTCAATCTTAAGAAATTCCATGATACAATACTCTATTCTGGGGAATTACCTTATTATCTATTGAAAAAACAATTTGAAAATTAATTCCATAGATTAAAATTATTTCAACCTCAAATATAGTTTAAACAGATCTACAAGAGAAGTCAATATGAATTATGAAAGGAGGTCTTACCCAGACCTCCAAAAGATGACTTCACCATTAACATAATAAAAATAGTGAATGTTATTTATAGATACCCTTTGTCTAATGGAATGAAAAAACATCCTTTGATTATAATTCAAGATTTAGTCTTTCATAAGTCCAACCAACCTTCTCCGATCTTTTTTTTAAAAAAATCTAAAACATCTTAATGTTTTATGAACTGTTGATTTATTTACTGACTTTATTGCTGATTTTAACCTATCCAAATATTTATAGATTAGTTAGACGTCTTACTGGTTAGAGGTCTAACCTTTTTTACATATCTTCATCTATTTCAAGCAATTTGTTGATCTATTTATAAAATGAATCTAGGTTGAATAATAAATGCAAAGTACAGATGAGATCATTACAAATGATGAGAATTTTACTGAAAAATCGAATAACACATTTGATATAATTGTGGTTGGAGCAGGTCCAGGTGGAAGTGCTATAGGTGCTCTTTTAGCAAAAAGAGGATATAGGATATTATTAGTAGATAAGAATCCTCGAGCTGGCGGGAGAATGATGACGATTCATAAAGGAGGTTTTCATTATGAATTATTTCCAATAAATTGCGTTCCACAACAAAATTCTCATTTCGAAGAGATTTTAAAAGAAATTGAAATGGCGGATGAGGTTGAAGTGTTTAAACCTAAAGATGTTGGACTTATTTTATACGAAGATTCAGATGGTACTATTAGAAAATGGAAGATGGGAAATAATGTTTTCAAAATGCTAAAAACCTTAGGCGTTAATTTATGGAATCCAAAGGAAGTTTTCCAATCATTCAAAATTCTATCTAAATTAGCCACATTACCAAAAAAGCAAATTGACAAATTATATGATATTTCAAGTATGGACTTTATGAATCAATTTTCCATTCCATCAGGGTTGTATACCTATTTACTTGCTACTTTTGGTGAAGGAGCATTCGAAATCACCTCTGATAAAAGTAGTGCAGCTGAAATGATTAAATTATTTCAAAATATAACTAAAAATGGTGGTGGTAGATATTATAAGAACGGTGTTGGTTATGTCTTTGAAGTTTTTGCCAAAGCTGTACAGAAATATGGCGGAGAAGTGCTATTTAACACTCGAGTTAAGAACATCGATATAGATGAAGCTGGAAAAGTTCAAGGAATAACCACAGAAGATGGTGAAACATATTTTGCTGATATAGTTATCAGTAATGCGGGATTACGACAAACTGTTTTGAAACTCGTTGGTGAAGAACACTACTCAAAAGAATATGTTAATTGGATCCAAAATCTCGAGCATAATCTTGCTTGCGTGGGTTTTAGATGGATACTCAATAAACCTGTTTTGAAATATCCAACCTATGTATTGTATCCTGAAGGTTGTGTGGCAAAGTATTCTGAATTTATTGAGATGGCAGATGGTAAGAAGAAACCAGAAAAATCCTATATTTATTTAGGAACAACTTCTGTTTATCCTGGTATAGCTCCAGAAGGGAAACAATTAGTTTATGCGTGTATGTCTTGTTTACCTGATCCTTCCTTAGATCTTGAACCATATCTTGAGTATATTAAAAATAAAGTAAAATTGATCATACCTGAAATATTCGAAAGTATTGAAACAACTGAAATTTTCGGTCCAAAAGAAGTTCCAGCTGTTGGTACAGATAGTATACTCCCACATCAAGGAGGAGAATCATATGGTTTAGCATTATCTGTTGGGCAAACAGGTGATAAGCAACCTAAAGGTGATTCACCAATTAAAGGGCTTTTCCATGTAGGTTGTGATGCAGGTGGTTCAGGTTTAGGTACGCATCAAGCTCTTGACTCTGCTCTTAATGTTTTGGAATTAGTTCTTAAAGAATTAAATTAATGATTGTGAATTTTTAGTCAAAATACCTTTTATAATTTAAAGTAAAAAGAAAAATGAACGAACAAAAGGCTATATTTTTTGTTTGGCTATCTCCTTTACGGAAATTTCTGGATGGTGATAGCGACCCTTTTTCTTTGTTCTCTTACCCTTAGCTTGAATAGCTAGTGATGGACAGTAACTGATGCAAGCAAAGCAATACATACATTGTATATTATGGTCCCAAACAGGCTTACCATCAACCAACGTAATTTTATTTGATAGGCAAATCCGTTCGCAAGTTCCACAACTTTTGCACTTTTCATCAGCATAAAATGATTTCTGTAATCCAAAGTATTTGGTATTTTTAAACATAAAATGATTAAAGGCAAGTAAAGTATTAGCAAGAATAAATACCAAAAATCCAGTATGTTCATGAAATGTTTCTTGGTTGGTTATGATTGGTTGAATAGTATCTAATCTAGTTTGAAGGGCTAATTCAATTTTTGCTACTTCATCTGGTTTTGGTACAGGAAATACTGGGAGGTAATTTACTGGAGTATTAACAGCAAAAGAAGCATCAAGAGTTTTTCCTTTTTTCTTGAGAATTCTATTCATAGAATTGAATACTTTGGTTGCACACAACCGAGTAGCCATCGCAAAAACATATTTTGCTGATGTAATATCAACTTTTCTTAGAAATTTTTCAACAATTTGTGGGAAAGTATGTGCATGAATAGGAAATAAAATACCAACAACTTCAGCTTCAGTTTTTATTTCATTATCTTTTTTTAATTCACTAATAATTGGTTTTAATGTTACATTAGCTAATCGTTTTTCTAATTCTTTAGCAACATGAACAGTGTTTCCCGTCCCTGAAAAATAATAAATATCTGTTTTCATTAATGCCTTTCTCTTGTTATCATTTATTGTAAAATCAATTGATTGTATATAAAAACTATTAGGATAAAATTTACGATGGAAAAATTAATTTTAATATAGATACTTTAGCGTTTGATTGGTTAACCAATAATAAAGACACAAGTTGTGTTCTCATAACGTGTGTTCGTTTTATAAATTAATTTCATTGTTTTTTATTTATGATAGAACTAAATGAGTCAATAATTGAACTTAAAGATGAAATTAAGAAGACTATTAAAGCTAATAATATTACTGGTTTAGCTATTTCACTTGTTGATGATAAGGATATTTTATGGTTAGATTGTTTTGGATTTGTGATCAAGAAGCAAAAAAGAAGATTAATTCAGAGACTATTTTTAGTATTCAATCAATTGGTAAAGTCTTTACCACTCTTGGAATAATGCGTGCTGTAACTAAGGGATTAATTTCTTTGGATGATAAATTAATAGATTATTATCCTGATTTTACTATTAATAGTAAATATGGCAATCCTGAAATTGAAAAAATTACCTTTAGACATTTGTTAGCACATTATGCAGGATTTACCCACCGTTCAAAAGTAGGTGGAGAATATGATCTTTCAGAACCTACATGGGAAGATTATATTAAAAGCATTTCAGATACTTGGTTACGTTATCCCGTAGGTGATAGATTTCTGTATTCTAATCTTGGCATGAATTTAGCTGCTTATGGACTCGAGATAGTTTCTGGTAAAAAATTTATCGATTATATTCGACATGAAATCTGTGAACCATTAGGAATAACCTCATTGGTGTATGGTAAAAAAGAAAGTGAAAAAAATCCTAATCGAGCAATTGGGTATCATTTTGGTCGTTTAGCTGAATATTCAAATATGATTTTTTATGGTGCTGGTGGACAATTTCTTTCAATTAAAGATATGTCTCGTCTTGTACAATTCCTTCTAAACGAAGGAGTCATTAATGGTAAAATGCTTATTAGAAAAGATTTGCTTGATGAAATGACTAAAATACAATTTAATACATTAGAATCAAAGAAATATTATGGCCTTGGATTATTTATAGATAAAGAAACAATTGACGGTTTAGAAATTCGATACCATGGTGGAGGTGGCTATGGTTACAATGCTTATATAGGGTGGAATGTTGAAAACAAAGTTGGGGTAATAATTTTAACTAATTCCTATCCTTCACATAATGCTTTAATGATTGGTAATAAAGCTTTATCAGCACTTCTGAAATTCAAGAATGTAAAAATAGAAGCACCAAAAACTATCACTCTTGAATCTTTTATCCCAAAACCAAGGATATCGATTGATATAGATTTAGTACGAAAATTAGAAGGATTGTATACTATTTCAGGTGGAAAATTTATTTTTAAAATAATAGATGGAAAACCAACAGCTTCTTATCAAGGAAGAATTCTTACATTATACCCTCATAGTGAAACAGAATTTAGCGCAGATATTCCCGTAGGATTAAGATTTCTACTCGATGAACAAAATAATCCAAAAGCTGCTGATGCTCTCCTTCCTGAAGGGGTAGTTTTTAGATTTCTTTATCAAGGACCAATAGTTGAAGAGATTCTTGGTGAAAATAAAGAAAGCTGGAAGCAATTTGAAGGTTTATATTATGCTCTCTATTTAGGAGATCCTATTTATTTTGCCATCAAAATTGATAATGGACATCTCAAGATTTTTATCGAAAATAAAGGAGAAATACTAACAGAATTCAAAGATAATCTATTTTTCACTAATGAAGAACGAGTAGTTATCTTTCAGAATGATTTCCTCTATTATGATAATATAAAAATGGAACGTTTAGATGATCCTTTAACACCACTTAGCAACTTGTTAATCAAGGATCCAAATCATCGCTTTTTATCAAAAATGAAACTCAAAGAACTCTATTTCAATCTCGAATATCTTGGTCGTGAAAAAGAAGCAGAAAAAACATCTGAAATGTTATTCCAATTATATCCAGAGGAAAAGAAATAATGGTGTACAGTAAATTGCATTCTAATGGATGTGGAGTAAAGATTAGCTTCAATTATTATTTAGTTAATATATGATTAATATGATAAGAAAAAAATTAAATTAATTCAATATTTATGATATATTGATTTGATAATGAAAGAAAACAAGCTGATCAGAAGAGGAAAACGACTAAAAAAACTTTATTCAATTGTTAAGAAATTACAGATTATAAAACCTAAAATTAAAGGTGTGCAGAAATTTGTAAAAACAGCTCATGGTGAAATAAAGGTTTTAGAGTATGGATTTAGTTCATCAGAAATCGCACCTTTGTATGTTGATTTACATGGTGGAGGTTTTCTTCTTATGTCAGCTGAATCTGATGAGTTGATGAATCTTTATTTTAGGGAACAAACAGCTGTGAAAATCATAAGTATCGATTATCCAAAAGCACCTGAAAATCCGTACCCAATTGCAGTTGAAGCCATTTATGAAATAATTGAACACTACATCCAAAATGCGAAAGCATATGCTATAGATTCTCAAAGTATTGGAATTGGTGGGCATAGTGCAGGAGCAAATTTAGCGTTGGTTACCAGTATACGCGCAAAAGAAAAAGGTGATTTTACATTTAGATATCAAATATTAGACTATCCTCCTTTAGATCTTTATACAGATCCATTTCAGAAACCTAAACATCGAAAGGCAATTCCTCCTGGGTTGGCTAAAATATTTAATGTGTGCTATACTAATACTGAGACAGCAAATTCTCCTTATGTATCACCTATTTTTGCAACAAAAGAACAATTACTGAACCTCACTCCAACACTTATGATCGTAGCAGGATATGATTCCCTCCACGATGAAGGTGTTAAGTTTTTTGAAATGCTTAAACAAGCCAAGATTACTGTTGAATTTCATGACTTTCAAAAATCTGCTCATGGTTTTACCTATAAACATAAAAAGCAAGATGCAAAAGAAGCACATGCAATTATGGTTGATTTTATAAAAAGAATGAAATAGCTAGCCTTTCATTTTACCATAGCCTTTTCTTTTTGCATTCTACTTCATTTTTTCTTATATAAGTTAACTATATCGTTTTCCAGAATATCCCAATGAATATGAATTAAATCTATTTGTTTTACTAAGGAAAAATTGCTTGATATTATGGATACAACCTTTTCTTTTGACTGAAACCAATGATTAGTATGTTTAAAAATAATCATAATTATACCTGAAGGTTTGAGAATTCTATCAATTTCCTGAAATAAATCTTCAACAACTTTTAGATTTCTTGAATGATGTATCAGAACACCTAAAACATCAACTAAAAAAACAAAATCTATTGAATTTTTTTCAATAGGAAATGAAAATTCACCATCTGTTTTTATTGGAATAATGATTTCTCTACAATCAGATTTGGTAAGGGATTTTTCCATTTCATCTAAACAAATTTGCTCTTTATCTATAGCAAAAATTCTACCTTCTTTACCAACAACTTGTGCAGCAGGTATTGCATATGTCCCATATCCACAACCAAAATCTAACACATAATCACCTTGTTTCAAACCGATTTCATTGAAAAATATTCCACTTAGTTCCTGATACCATTTTCTCAAATCTTCTGTATTTTCTTGTATAAAGGTACCTCTAGTCATAAAATCCACACTAAAAAAAGATTATTTTTATTAAAAGCATTTAATATCAATCTTAAATTATTTTTATTAACTTTTATTTTAAAATTATCAAAAAAAGAATTTCAAGACTGATAATAGGTCTTAAAGCAAAAATTCGTATGATTCAATTGTGATTTTTTTGAAGGAGATTAAGTTTACAGGCTCATATTATGATATCGGTTACTACAATAGTAAGTATCTTATCCCAGAAAAAGAAATTGGCTTTCCTCCTAAGTTTTCCCAAGAGAATCTCAAGAAATCTAAAGCTTTTGAGAGGGAACTTCAAAAATTCACTCCAGAATTGCTTGAAGAAATTCGAGGTTTGGCTGTTGGGGCCAATGTGGATTACCAAGAAATACTTGCATTTGAGTTTACTCCTTATAGATTACAACCACAATGTTTAGTTTTCGCTATCACTGGCGATCATACAAAGTCAGGCAAACCACTTTTAGTGAGAAATCATGAGTGGTTAGAAGAAGATAGTGAGAGTTTGCGAGTTCTAACAATCAAACCAAACAAGAAATTGGCTAGTTATGGTTTTACTTTTAGTTGGTCACTTACCTCTCGGTATGGAGGAATAAATGAAGCAGGATTAGCAATATCTGGAGCAACAGCATCATTCCGATACACTAGTCCAGGGGTAATGTTTAATGCTGCAATAAGATGGATCAATGATAACTGCAAAACATCAGAAGAAGCTGTGGAATTCATAAAAGGTATACCAAAAGTTTGGGGAATGAACTACTTGATGATAGACAGAAATGGAACTATTGCCAAACTAGAAACTCATAAAGAAAAAACGATAGTCACTTATCCTAATGATTTTGATTTGATAACATTAACTTATGAAGCAGAAGAAATGAGGAAATTGAATCCTAATGAATCAGAAAATGTTCTAAAGCTATTTGAACATCGGAAGAAATTTTTGGATAACTGGTTTAATGAAAATAAAGGTTCTATAACAGAAGAATCAATTATTGAGATTCTGAAAAAATGTGAAAATAAATTACATTATCATGAGAAAGGTCCAGAAGGGACGTATGGAACTTGTTGGTCCTATATTCTTTCTCCAAAATCAAATAAAGCATTGATTAGCACCGGTCCTCCTTGTAAGAATGAGTATTCTCCATATACAATTGACTTTAATTTTTAATTCTATATATTTAATGTGGATTCTTTTCCATTTCTTCTATTTTTCCATTTAAACTGTTTCTAAACTATCAAGAGAGATTGTTTAATTAGAAATACAACTATAGTATTTATAGAAAAGTTTGAGGTTGGATGGATTAATGAAGTATAAGAAAAAATACATAACAATCATAATATTATTTGTGTTCTTTTTTTCTTCCCTTCAAACAGTACAAGGGAGTCAAATTTCTTGGGGAAAAGGTGATAAATATACTTGGGTAATGTATTCAGGATATGGATCTCATTATGAAAATGAAACAACTACTTGGGATGATTATTATTTCACCTTAAATCACAGATTGGAAACCAAAATACTAAAAATTAATTCCAAAGAAAAGGAAGTTATTCTTCAAGAATCTTGGTATTTTACACCTAGCTCAGATGAACCATTTACTGTGCAAGAAGTAGAAAAATCATATGACTTAATTGGTGGTTTAGCAGGTAAGGATATCTCTAATTTATTTCTTATCTCATATGAGTTTGATAATGAAAAAAATGAAACCTATTTGAACTATGTTAATATAAATACTGGTGAAGATCAATTTCCTTTAAGGTATTTTTGCATAGCTGATTGGAGTATAACAAATAGTCTAATGCAAGTTATTTTTGATAACTCAACAATAGTTGATACTGTTAATGAATCAGATTTCACTTTTCAAAATTTCTTAGACAATTGTTCTTACAGCATTATGGGAGTAAATGATTATGCTAGTGGAATAAACAAAATGATACCAACTAATCATCATTGGGTGGCAAAATTTGATTATTCTGACTCTCTTGAAATTCGAGATCCAGAAGGTACTTCATATATTATTGAGGAAGCTAATGCAACATTCGAATTAAAAGATTCGGAAGGTGGTGTTTTAGAGGAGTTTTATCTATATAATAGTATAGATATTCAAATCGACAACAATTATACTTACCATCAATTTAATGCTAGAATTTATACTTTGATAGAAAATAATCCTGCAAATTTACTAATTAAAATAGTTCCCGCAGTTGTTGCTAGTGTACTTTTGGCTGTTATAATCACTTTAATTGTAAAAAATTTGAAGAAAAAAAAGATTTAAGAAAACTGCCTATTCTTATATTTTCTTTTTTTATTATTTCTTTTATATCTTCTTTAGTAATTTCTTTTTTATGACTTACAATTTTTAAATAATATTTTTTCTTATAATCAATTACAAGTTTTGTCAGAATGAATTTTACATGGCTAATTGTAAATAGATAGCTTTAAATAGGATTACCATTTAGTATTAACTAAATGGTACCGTTCAGTGATTACTAAATGGTGAATACTAACATGAATACCCTGGATACAGCAATTGATGAAAAGAGAAAATCCTTGTATAATTACTGGCACAAATTATCGTATTTCAAAACAATGGATACGGTAAACTTATCACAAGTTGAAGAATCTGAGGTCAGCAATTTCATAATAAAATACATAAGAGATGGAATAGAAGATGAGTTTGGTAGGATAAACAATCTTTCAAGAAGACATGCATTCAGTGCAAAAGAACTTCATGCAGCTTATACTAGAAAATGGAAAGATCAAAACTATTCACTATCAAATTTTCATTTTCATATAAACAGTCTTGTAGAAGATGGATACCTACAAGTAATTGCTAAAATCCTAGAAGGTCGACATTATATATCATATTATGGTCGCACAGCAATATCATTCATTGGTCAGTATGACAACATTCTAACAGCATCAACAGTTCAAGAAACATTCGAACCAATAAAGCAATTAATAAAAAATATGAACCCTGAAATTTCTCTTGATACGATTAATCAACTTATAGATGAAAATATACTATCAATGCAAGATTTTTATTATAGACTCTTTTCTTGGATAGAAGATAAATACCCCTTAATCTATAAGTCAAAAATTGATATTAAGGATTTTCTGAATATAGTTAGTCATTTTTCATTTTTCCACAAAGAATTTGCTAAGACTTCTAAAAAGATCGGTTCCTTGCTTGATTTTGATAAAATTATGAATTATGAACGATACACTA
>JAEORM010000074.1 GCA_016840905.1 Candidatus Gerdarchaeota archaeon
AACTTAAAAATTTGTTAACTTTATTAATTTATAATACCTACTTTAATTAAATCAAAATATAAGTAGTTATACTATATTTGGTGTGAGCAAAATGGTTAATCTGCGAACAGAAAATATCCGTTGCGTTTTATGTAACAAACATCTTGATATCGTTTCCCCAACAACAAAAGAGGTGTTTGTTTGTTCTGGATGCCAAGGGACTTTCTGTCCCGACTGTTTAACAGCGATAAAAAATTATACCCAATGTCCTGCAGCAAGATTGTTGGGAGTAGAAGACCATGAATTGAAAGTGGTAAAATTATTGCCACCTAAACCAATGCAAATACAAGGGCAAATTGTACAGCAAAATGACACACAACCAAAAACGGTAAAAATTATCTCAAAGAAGAACGTGAGGATATTAGACAAAAAAGAATGAACTGTTAGAAGGAAAGGAGAACATAGAAGGTAGCAAAATGCAAATTATTCCTTATATTAGCACTGAACTTGGTCAAATTCCTTTACGTGAAACAAATGCGATAAAAAATGGAGAGAAATTATGTCTTATATTATCATTAGAACAAAATGATATCAACTTACAAAATCTTGCTCATATTGAATTATTTAATCCGTTTGAAAAAAAAGTTGTAACAGGTAATATACCACCACTAGATAATTCGAAAATTGCCACTTTAGAAGTGTCAATTCCTGATCATTGGATAAGTGGTAGATATTCTGCTGATGTGCTTGACCAAACTAACAATTTTATGGGTGGATGTCACTTTTATCTAACACATAAATATGGCTATCAGCAATTAACTTCTGAACGTTTGATAAAACCTAATTGGCGAATGCATTATCGTATTACAGTTCGAAATCCATCAGATAAACCAATTGGTAATTTTTCATCTTTTGTAGCTTTACCAGTAGATGTTCCTCCTCAACAATATATTAAGCAATTAGAAGTTAATCCATCAAATCTTAAGATTTCTACAGATTTACAAGGTAATCAATGGTTTCATTATGAAGTAAAAAGAATAGATCCAAAAGAAACTATTGAAATGGGATATTCAGCAGTCATTGAAAGTAGACCATTAATTATTTCTCGTAAAATTAATGAAACAATAAAAACAAATCCTTATACTCATGATTTTCTCAAACAATATCTTAATCCAGAACCACATATAGAAAGTGATCATCCACTAATAGTAAAATTAGCTAATTCAATAAAAACTGATGATCCTATTTCTTTTGTTAAAAAAGCGACAAATATAGTAAATGAACGATTGACCTATAAAATCCAACCAGGTGAATTTGGTGCTGCATATGCAATTGAGAAAAAAGAAGGGGATTGTACTGAATTTGCTGCCTTATTTGTTGCTCTTTGTAGAGCAGCTGGTATTCCTGCAAGAACGAATGCTGGTTTTGCAAAAGCAGATGAATGGGAAAGACACGCTACAGCTGAATTTCTTATTGGAGGACGATGGTTTCCAATTGATGTTACTGGTCAAAAAGGAAATGACATTTTCATGGGTCATTTACCTAGTAATATTATTGTAACTAGAGGAAACTGGATGGGAGGTACCTTAGCGAAAGAAGTAAGTTATAGGTACCAAATAATGGAATCAAGTCAAAAATTACTAGTTGATGTTGATTGGAAGATAGTCTATGCTGATAAATCAATTATAAGGAAGAAGCCAACTATTACGGTGATGGATAAAACAGTCAAAATTATAGAATCAAAAATAATCGAATCAAGTAAGGTAAAGATAATAGATAATGAACAATTAGCAATAAAAGCTCCCCAACCTTCATCTGATTCCTCTAAAATCATCAAACTAAATAATAATAAGCAAAAAGCAAATGATGCGATTCGACCTATTTCTATATCTTGTGAAATACCTGATGTATTAAAAGATGGTCAAATGAAAAACCAAGTAATTAGGTTACAAAATAATCTTGGAGAAATTCAAAGAGGTTGCTTTGAAATACGCTTATTGGAGGATGGAATTATTAAGCTTTTAACCTATCAAGGATTGAAGCTTCCTTCAAAAGGAGAAGTTACTGTCAAACCTAAATTAAAATTGGACAAAGTGGGAAGTAACCAATTAGAATTCATCTTTCAAAATAGAATAGGACGAACATTGGCAAAGCTGGATAAAAAAATAACAGTATTTTAGGATTAAGGACCAACTGTAATTCATTTATTGAATGCAGTAACTTATATCATTATCACAAATTTTTATAATCTGAAACATCAATTAACCATCTATGTTATATGTTGTTCTTTCTTTAATTATCGGACTAATATTTGGTGTGGTCTCAGGAGTAGTTGTTCTTATAAGTAGAAGGAGATTTTCACCAGCTGTTTATATTGTAGCTATAGGTGGATTTGTTGGTGGCTTTCTTATTTCCTTATCCTTGCTACTCTTTTCGATGCCATCAATAGGTTCGATTATTCTGGTTTGTTTACTTTTAGGAGGAATATTGACTATTGTTTTATCAAGATTCTTCTCAAAGAGTTTTGGTAAATTAGGTCGTCGAGCTGAAGGAATATTTCTTTTAGTATTAGCTGGAGGTATGCTAGCTACTTCAGCCTATTATGGCGTTAGTTCAGCAATATGGAAGGGATACGATCAAGCCAAATATTTCGATTCTATTCTCCAATTTCCTACTACTATGCTTCCTTTTAGTGAAACAATAACGGGAGATCACATTCGTGTAGTTGATAGTGGTCTTGCTTCAGAGCTCATCCAAAAATCCTCTCCTTTTGGAAGTAATACCTTAATCCAAGAATTACACGTTGGAAAAATTAATGGTAAATTGATGTGGATAGGTGTTATTGGTACAGATGCAATAATGATCGGTAAAGATAATATGGGTAGAACTCGGAATAGCATTTTTGGTTTCGCTGGAGTTGACCTAACAGATCCGACTAAGCCTGTTGTTACTGTCAATCAATCATTTGATATCGGTCATTATCTTGTTCGAACTAAGAATTTACAACGTCTCATTTGGAAAATTAATCCTAATTATAAGCAAGGTGATAATAGCTATTTCTCAATGAATGATGAGGGAGAAATGAGGATGTTAGTACCCTATTCCATTATTCAGAATTGGAAAATAGAAAAATCCAATGATATTGCCATGTCTACCTATTTGCAAAAGCTTGGTGGTGTGCTTGAATTTGATTCAGAAGGAAATCTGATAAACGATTACAAAGATTTTTCCTTATTACCTGATTATGCAAGAATTCAATGTTATCCTGAGGATTGGCTTGAATATAATATTAACAAATGGGGCCGCCATAGAAAAGGCAATCATGAATTTGCTTACTGGTTTACCACTTCCGAACAATTAGGTATTTCTTGGTTTGATGATGTACGAGTGATTTATGATGCGAATAGTGGTGAAACATCACAATATGTGATGCTTACTCAACCTGAATCTGAAAGTCAATTATTACGTGGTGCAGTGAAAGCTAATGCAACGGGAATTTATTTCTTTGATTGGTCAACTTTGCAACCAAAATTAATTGATACCTATAATGCTCTCACTCATTGTGAAACGATGATTTCGCTCATTGAACCTGCTGGAACAGCTAATCTCTATGAACCCATTTTACCTTTGCTTTATCCATTTAGAGAAAAATATCATAATATGTCTGATTATGCTTACATAGTTCCAATCCAATTAAGTGCTCAAACTTTAGGTGGAATTTGTATCACCAATCCATTTGATACAAGTGGCATTAAAACTATCTGGGAAAAAGCTGTTATTGGTGATACAGTGCATGAAGTTCTGGAAAGAGCATTAACTCGGTATATTGATGAAATAATAGGTGAGGAAATAATAACTCCTGTTGATAACTATACAGAGACTTTTGAAATCTATGACCTAACCTCATTTGAACAAGATGGCGATACAATTTTTGTTGCCTATGGAAACCTTACTTATGTCCCTGATAATGAAACATTAGCAATCTATGAAAATACTACTGTTTGGTTTACCCAAGATTATTTGAATGTCTCACAATGGCAAATGGTATTATTCTTAGAAATTGGTGATGTTCTCAAATTAGAGGTAGTTTATCAAAACACTATTTTCTACTGTAAAGAAATTATTTCAATAGAATAATAAAAAAAATAAGAGCTTTCCATAAATTGGGAAAGCTTGATCTTTCTTTTTTCCTATGTGCTTTTAGCTTTTTTACGTTCGATTTTTCTAATAATTGCGTCAGCAACTTTTACTAGTGGATAAATTGTTTCTGAAACAGCTGGTGCATAACAAAAATCAATATCCATAAGATTATAGACTGTTAAACCTGTTTGCAAAGCTAATGCCACATAATTAACATTCACTTCTACCTTTTCTTCACCGATTACTTCTACCCCAAGGATTTTACCATCATCAGCTTGAGCTATAAGTTTAATGGTTAATTCTTTACTGGTGGGCATATAATGTGGTCTTATTGGTGCTGAAATTTTAGCTGTAACAACATCTATGTTAAGCTCTTTTGCTTGATCTTCATTTATTCCAGCAATTCCTACGTAAAAATTCCTAGAAGAAACAATAAATGAATTAACACTACCAGGATAAGATTCGTTACCACCTGCAGCGTTCATTCCAGCAAATCGGCCTTGTCTAACTCCAGGACCAGCTAAAAGTGCCAGGCTAGTTTGATTCGTAACAATATTATGGGTAGTAACGCAGTCACCTGCAGCATAAATCCCCTCGATGCTTGTTTCCATTTTATTATTAACTTCAATTGCTTTGAATTTTTCATGAACTTTCAAACCAATTTTCACAGCTAATTCAGCATTTGGTCTAACACCTGTTGCTAGAACAATAACATCAGCATCTAGGGTTTCCTCAAATTCCTGATTACCATATTTTAATTGCTTAACAGTTTTGTCACCAATAATTTGTTTAACCATCATATTTGTTTTTACTTTTATACCAAGTTCAGTGAGATTCTTCTCAACAATTTCAGCATAATTCTTTGAAATCTTAAAAGGCATTAATTGGGGAAGCATTTCAATTATTGTTACTTCTTTTCCTAAATGACTAATTTCAGAAGCAACTTCAATTCCTATTGCACTACCGCCAACGACAATAATTTTCTTAACTTTATCATTTGAAACAGCTTTACGAATAGCTTCTGCCTCTTCAGCAAATTTCAAACTAAAAACATTCCCGAGATCTTTTCCGGGAATAGGTGGAACAAATGCTTTTGACCCAGTACAGAGGATTAGTTTATCGTATTCTAAAGATTGTTCACCATCTTTACTCTTAAAAAGGACTTTTTTTGCTTTTATATCAACACTTTCAACGAATGAACTTTTATGTAAAGTAATTTTCATCATTTCATAATTTAGATTCTCAATAATCGAATCGATTGAGGGAAGATAGCCACCAATTACAAAAGGCATAGCACAAGGATGATACGTGTCATAATCTTTTGTATCAATAACAGTAATTTCAGCTGTTCGATCAGTCAATCTAGCAGCACCCGCAGCACTCATCCCAGCTGGACCATTCCCAACAATAATAATTTTTTGTGTCATAATTATAACCTACTAAATTTAATAACAGTACAAAAGAACTGAAACCAAATAGAAGATATAAAAAAGCTCTTTTTAAAAGTTTATGAAAATAAAAAAAATCCCTTAAAATTAAAAGATTATTATTTAGAATTCTAATTGAAAAGCCATATCTGCAGCATTTTTAACAGCTATACTAAAACCTGGTTGAAAACCAATAATAGCTGTATCAATTCCATGTGCTTTCGCAGCTCGAAGAATTGGTGCACAACGTGCATGTCTACTGGCAATAATAATCATCTGGACATTTTTTTGAAACACACAATCCATAACTTCAATTGCTGTTCTTATATAAATATCAGAAGAAGCAACTATAGGTTCATACCCACTATTTTCCATGGCTTTTAGTAGACTTTTAGGAGCATGTCGATTCAAAATAACTTTCGCGACTTTTATTTGCCCTAATGTATCTGCAATTTTCTCAATATCTTCTAAACGAATTTGTTTATTATTGACACGTCTTAAAAGATTTGGAGCATCTATTATTAGTGCAACTTTCTTTTGTTTAGTAAAAATATTTTTTACTGTTTTAAAACCAATGCCTTTTTGCTCTTTCAAAGAAGATTCACTTATAGATTCATCGTAATCTTTGTCATCATATTCTTCATCGTCATAATTTTGATCTTCGCTTCTATCTGGCAAGGTCTTATAGCTCCATGTATAAAAAATAAATAACTTCTTTTTAAGTTATTCTTCGTTTTAAAAAGTCATAAAAATAGATAACTAGTTTAAAATCAAAAAAAGGTAAAAAAAGAATTACACTTTTGAAACAAAAGTCTTATTCTCTTTCTTGGTTACCTTAACAAGACCATCAGTCTTTAAATCGGAAATAATATGTTGAACAATGTCAGAAGTTTGTCCCACTATTTTAGCAAGATCAGGAACAGCTATTTCACCGCCTAAATCTTGAATAGCTAAGAAAACTCTGAATTTTGGAACACTTTGAAGTGATTTTGTTAAGTTTTTGACTAAACTATCCTTTTGACCGGTAGAGCTTTCTAATTCAGTTATTCTTGATTTCAAGTTCTCATATTGAACCATAATCTTGTCACGTTCTTCTTGTAAAGCATCACGATCTTTTTCGATAACTTCTTGGGTTTTAGTGATTTCAGTAATAGTCTTTTCTTTTTCATCGATTTTAGTCTGCAAATCTCGAAGATCTTTCTTTATTACATTTACTTCAGATTCATTTCTAGCTTTTTCTTTAATTAAATCTTGTAATTTGCTTTCTTGAGTAGATTTCTCTGCACTAATGCTATCTTTAACATCTGCTAGTGAGCTTCGTAATTTGCTTATTTCTGTTTCTTTTTCATCGAGTGATTTCTGTTTGTTTTCAAGTTCTGCGGTAAAATTATCGAGTTTCTTTTCAGAGCGTTCGAGTGAATTCTTAATGTCAGTATTTTGATGTTCAAGTGATTTTAGCTCATCTTGTAGTTTTCTAATTTGACCATCTTTTTCTGATTCAGAAGAAGCAATTTCAGCCTTAATTTCAGTAACAGTTTTTCGTAATTTATCTATTTCACTATCTTTCTGTTGTATACCTTCTTTATAGCTATTCATTGCAGCAGTTGCTTCTTTCAAATTAACTTCCAATTCATCAGCACGTTCACGTTCCATTGCT
>JAEORM010000075.1 GCA_016840905.1 Candidatus Gerdarchaeota archaeon
CTGGGAGACCACAGAAAATGGTTCTTCCTTTTATTTCGATGGTATGCCAAATATGCACTTATTATATTTTGCACCTATAACTTTATTATTTGATGCTGGTATTTCCTTCCCCTATACAGCTGGCCTTTTCCTCCTTGCTGGTTTACCATTAGCGTTTCTCTTGAAAAAGAAACGTTAATTCCCTTCTTTTTTTCTAGGGTGGTTCTACCAGTAAAGGAAACTTTACAAATATTTGTGTAGAAAAAACCATTATTAAGATTAAATTTCCTGATAAATCATAATTGTCTAATAATTTATTTTATCCTATAAAAATAAATAAAGTTGGAAAACGTTAGAATTTTTGAGAGTAAGTAAAATGAAAGTTGATACTTTTTTAGTTGAGCAGTTTATGGATAGCTATGAAATGGAAGTCGATTTTAATATTGCCGAAACTTGTGTTAAGCCATTTATTCTCAGCGAATTTTTAGAATTGATGGGAAAAGATGATTTTTTTGATGGATTCAAAGAAAGGCAATTAACTTATGGTCATATAAATGGTTCTCCAGAATTAAGACAAGGAATTGCTAATTTATATGAAACAATGAAAAAAGAAAATATTTTAATTTCTGGTGGAGCAATTGGAGCTAATTTTCTTACATTCTATAGCTTGATTGAACCTAACGATCAAGTAGTTGCTATATTCCCCGCCTATCAACAATTATACAGCACAGCTCGATCTTTTGGTGCAAATGTGAAATTATGGAAAATGAAATGGGAGGAACAATGGGAACCTAATATTGATGACTTGTCTTCTTTAGTAACCAAAGAAACAAAAATGATCGTAATTAATAGTCCACACAATCCTACTGGTTTCCTATTCTCTAATAAATTACTAAAAGAAATAATTGAAATTGCTGAAGAAGTTGATGCTTATGTATTGTATGATGAAGCATACAAAGGATTATATCTTGATGAAAAGGATAAAGTTACTTCTGTAGTTGATAAATATAATAAGGGGATTTCAACTGGATCGTTTTCAAAAGGACTCTCATTAACGGGATTACGATTAGGTTGGATAGCAGCAAATGAGCAAATCATAAACGAAATGGTACGTCATAGACAATATACTACAATTAGTAATGGAATGATCGATGATGCACTAGGAGCATTGGGTATGAAATTTGTTGATAGAATTTATAAAAGGAATACTGAAATCATCAAAACAAATCATCAAATATTATCTGACTGGATTAAGAATGAACCATTAATTGATTGGGTACCAGCAAGAGCGGGTAGTGTTGCTTTCTTGAAATTGCTGGTAGATATACCAACCAGGGATTTTTGTTTAGATTTAATTAAAGAAAAAAGTACTTTTCTAGTTCCAGGGACATGTTTTGAAATGGAAGGCTTTCTTAGAATAGGTTTTGGAAATGATACTGAAACTCTCAAAATAGGTCTTACCCATCTTAAGGAATTTTTAGACAAATATCGATAAATTACTTTGCTAAAGAGATAAAGGTAAAAACATAGAAATAAAATAACTTCTATGTTTTACTTTCAACAATTTTTTCAATAAATAGTATAATTTTTTCAGAAACGATATCTTTCTCAGGACCAAATAAAATTGTATGTGGTGAATTTGGTGCAAAATAATCTTCTTTTATTGTACTTTGAACCATCTCTCGTATCTTCTCAGCATTATAAAGAGGTACTCGTTCATCAAGACCTGCTGTTATGGTGAAAATTGGCGCTGTTACTTTTGTTATCTCCTCTCGAGCAACTTCCATGAGATCAAGAAGGTGTTCTACTCCTTTTAAAGAAGAAACTCGATAATTGATTAAATTATTTTTTTCCATAATTTCCACTTCTTGTTTCTTACGTGGAAAATACTTTAGCAAATCAGCAACCAAGAAAAGATAATCTTGCATGAAATATTCTACTTTTACCGGTGCACATAAGGTAACTATTGCATCAACAGGTTTATCGACTGCCAATAATAAAGATAAAGTAGCCCCCATAGAATGTCCAACTAGAATTATTTCCTTACAAGATTCTTTTAGGAAGAAATAACCTTCTCTTACTGAATTGTACCAATCAATCATATCTGTTTGGGCAAGATCACCAGGACTTGTTCCATGACCTGCAAGTAGAACGTTCAAGGTAGTATATCCTTTCTTTTGATGTAAATAATCTGCAAGTCCTTGCATTTCCTGAGCAGTTGATGAAAATCCATGAACAAGCAAAATACCAACATCGTTTCCATTATTGAAAAAAGGTCCAGCATTATCTCTAACCTTACGCTCAATCTTTTCAGGTGCTAGATTATCAATAACCGCTAGAAAAGCTTCAACTGGAAGAGAAGTAGTAATGGATGAATGAGCATCTGTTTTCAAGAAACCATAGGTAAATGAATTTAACCATAAAACACTCTCTAAATATGGCGATAAGATTTTTCTAATTATATTTTTCTTTGAATTACCCTTTACTGCCTTTTTTTCTTGTTCAGTATCTTCAGCATTTAATTGATTCTCTCGAGATTTTAATTTCATAATAATTCAACTCGCATTATTTTAGGAATCAATTTTATTTATTCGATAATTTCTTATCTTGCTCATCCATTTCAGCAAGAGCTTTTCTAAACTTATCAATTGGCTTTTCCTTCTTTCGACCAAATTTAGTAACAATTGGTATTAATACCCCAAAAGTTAACAAGGCAGCTATAGGAATAACAGCCCAATCAAGATGAAGAAAACCGTCATTTGGTGGGAATACTAAATCTAAGGCTAAAAGTAAACCACTGGTTCCAATCATAAGGATCGGTCCAACAATCCAAGCAATTTCAGGTCGCTTGATAACTATAAAACTTACAAGATAAGCAAAAAATAATCCTCCAACAGGCCACCAAGCCCAATCTATCCTTAATGGTGCTGTATTTGGTAAAGTAACAATATCAATGACTATTAAAAATAAACATATTAAAAGTATATTTAATGGCGTAACCCACCATTTGAATTTTGGTATTCTATCCCAAACAGTTCTTTTTTCTCTTATGTCAATTTTTTCCTGTTCCAAAGAATTTTCATTAGCTGAAAATTCAGTTTTCTCATTCGTCATAATCATCTTATTTCAGAGAATCATTTAGCTATTTAATAGTATGTAAATTCGATGAATTTTGGTTATCTACAATAATTTATTTAATTGATTTTTTATATTATATATTTTAAGGGATTACAAAATGTCTCAAAAAATAGCAAAAGCTATATCAAATAGATTACTTGGTAGGAAAGTTACTTTTACAGGGATTGCACAAGACAGTAAAACTTGCGCTTGTTTGAAGTTAGAGGATAATGAAGTCATTTATTTGCCTAAATTATCAAGCTGGGAAGATGAATATTACGGAAAGAAAATCATTATAACTGGAAGATTTCGCAGAAAGAAAATTATCCCTGATGTTCATGTAGCTAAAGATGGAGCTATCAGTCAAGGAGCTGCTGGTAAACAATATATTCTTGAAGATATTAGCTTCATAACTCTAGATGAATAGTAGAAAAAATAAATTCAAGAGGGGTTAAATACCCCTAAATTAAATTTTTTTTTGTCATAAAAGACAAGCTTTAAAATAATTTAAGTGCTTTTAATGATAAAATTACTGCGAAAAGTGTGAGAAAAATGGTTGTCCATGAAAATAATCTAAAGGAGACAAAAGAAACACCTCAAAAAAGATTGGTTTCTCTTGATATTTTACGTGGGATAGCTATTTTTGGTGTTACTTTAGTACATATTAGTTACAAACTATACGATTCTTCAGAATTATTTAACAATATACAAAATGGTATCCCAATGCCATTTTATGTTTGGATATTAATAATTATTCTAGGTTATTTTGGAACATGGCATGGATTTTTCTTATTTATATCAGCCATAGTAAATTCCTATAGGTTTACTAGAAAAGCCTATAATAATATTGATTTGAAGAAAATCTTTCTCAAAAACACTATTGCTGGATTGATTGTTGTTGCTCTTGGTTATTTTATTGAAGGATTTGGCTATTTCGGGTATTTCGGACATGCTTTACGTAGTGGAGAATGGGATACTTTTAGAGCTTTTATTGGAGAGAATTTTTGGATACAAACATTACAGATAATTGGCTTGGGTTTGGTAATAAATGGAATTATTCAATATTTCTTATATAGAAAAAATGGTCATGAAAAAGTTAAAAGAAACCTAATAATTTTCGCTGGAATGGCAATTTTAATTTTAATAATTACACCTTTGATTAATCATGGAATTGCCAATTTAGGCATTTGGACCGATGTAGCTGGAAGGAGCTGGCCTGATATTTATTTTGTTAGTAGTAATCGTTCTGCTGCAGCATGGTTTTTAACAATAATTGCTGGGCCTAAAAGTCCATTATTCCCGTATCTTGCAAGTGCATTTATTGGTTCAATGATTGGAATTTTTTTGGGAAGTCCAAAACCAAAGAAAAGATGGTTAACTCATTTTAGTCTTGGTGGAGTTGGTTTATTTATTTTAGGAGGAGTATTAGTTGTTGTTAGTATCTTTACTAATTTCAAAATTGATCCAAGGATACCCTTTATAGATACAGGATTACCCTTTTCAATTATTGAAGAACCACCCGCTATACCAACCTATATGATTCGCTTAGGTGGGCAGATTTGTTTAGTTATGCTTTTATTACGACTAGTTGAATTTCGTGGTAAAGGAGAATTTTTTGCCAATAAATTTATTTTTAGATATTTTAGAAGGTGGTCATCTTTATCTCTAACACTTTATTCATTGCAAATTCTAGAAATACTCCCAAGAGCATTTTTAAAAGCTTGTTTTTATGATACAGGAGTAACTACAATGAATTTCATGAATGATTATTCAGTTGGAAGTATTTGGTGGATTGTTCTAATTATAGCTTTCATCTTACTGTTTTATGAATTTGTTATATTCTTCTTCTATAAGGTAAATTTCAGAGGTTCACTTGAGTGGCTTTTTGTGAAGCTTCAGAATCTGGTTTCAAAAGAGAAATCAGTAAAAATAAACCAAGCATTACTAGAAAACAGAGTTGATTGGGTAAGTTTTAAAGAAGAATCAGACCAAAAACAAATAATCGTTTGAGAGAAACCCATCTAAACTTGTTTATTCGCAAAAATATTATAAATTCAATTGTTAAAATAATTCTATGAAACGATTAACTTCATTAGACTTTGCTAGAGGTTTAGCCATTTTTGGCATGACAATTTTTCACGTTTTTCTTAATGACTGGATTTTTCTTACAACGGGTGATTTCGGAACTATAACTTGGGAGTATCCTTTTGCCTTTATCTTTTTCATATTCGGACATTGGCGTGGATTCTTTATAATGATATCAGCTGTTGTTCATATGTATGTCATGGGTAGATCATATAAAAGTGGTGTTGAACCTTATAAAATCCTGTTTAAACAGATTGTTTCTGGTCTATTGTTATTTGGTATGGGAGCACTATTTAATGCTATTTTTAGCCCATGGGGAGCAATGTTGGGTTTACAGGTAAATGGTAGCTGGAATTGGGAAACCGCTCGAATTTTTGTTTACTTCACTGAAGCTTTACAAAATATCTCGATTGGTATTATTTTAGCAAGTGTTATTTTCTTCTTTTTAACAAAGAAAGACGGATTACAAAAAACTATGCGTAATATAATCATCTTTACTAGTTTAGCTTTGGTAATCATACTTGTTTCCCCTTATGTCCAAAATGGAATCTCCAATTTCTTGGGTTATGATGTCAATACACATGATGCTTCTACTGCAACAACAAGACATCCTTTTGTTGTCTATTTATTATATCAAATAGGTGGTCGTGAAGCACCAATATTTCCAATGCTGGCTTCATCATTTTTTGGTGTAGCAATTGGAATATTCTTAATTCAAGATAAACCAGATAAAAAGATATTCAAAATAGGTTATTGGTTTAGTTTAGGATTGTTCCTTTTTGGTTTAGCTTATTTAGGTATAGTTGATGTGGCAATTCTTAAGAAGAATTTCTTTGCAGCCTTAGTTTTCAGTCACATACATCCAGCATGGTTTGCACTGGCAAATTCAGGTTTGGAAATTGCTGCAATACTATTCTTGCTTCAAAAAGTAGAATTCAATCCAAAACTCAAAACTGAACGTTGGTTAAAACGTTCAAGATGGTTTAGACGTTGGGGTATGATTTCATTAACAATTTATATGCTTCAATGTATGTTATTCCCAATTGAAAGACTTATGACATGGATTTTCGGTGGAGCAATAGATTTCAATGCTGCTGCAACAAATGCTACTTTCCTTGAAACACTGCTTGTTGCCACAATTCTATATCTAGTATGGGAAGGATTGATTAGGCTATGGGAATTGGCAAAATATATAGGAACTTTTGAATGGTTCTTAGTATATCTCAAATTTCCATTTGATCAAAAAATCAATCATAAAGATCCCTTGAAAATAAAAGAATCACTATATGATGTTGAAGCTATTACCTTTGTTGAACCATTTGAAGCTGAAGCAACTAAAAAAGCCGAAGAAATGGCTGAAGTATAATTAAGAGTAAGAAATTACTCTTTACTTTTTCTTTTTATTATTTAATAAAGCTAAATGATTATATTAGATAAAATAATATTATTTTTGATTTAAAAATGAATGAAAAGGAGCTAAAAGACTCATTCCCATCAATTGAAACGCATGAGAGTTTTTATTTAGAAATGTCTGACGGTATTAAGGTTGCAATTTATAAATTGATACCAAATGTGGGAAGCCAGTATAAAATCAAAGAAACTATTTTATTCATTCCCGGATTTAATTCCTATTTTAGGCAATGGATTACAATCATCAACTATTTAGTACAACAAAATCATCCAGTTTATATTTTTGAAAGTCGCGAGAAAGATTCTTCAACATCAAAAGTAACTGATGAACGTTTTAATACAGATGGCTTAGTTTCAGACTTGAAAGAAGTAGTTCAACAATTAAAATTGAATCAACCATTCTTTATGATTGGTAACTCTTTAGGTACAGCGATAATTTTAGCACATATAATTAACAACCAAGAAGAACAAAATTTACTTCCTGAAAGAGCAGCGTTAATCCAAGCAGTTTATACTTCTGAACCCTTAAGAAAATATATCAATTTAGCTAAAAAGAAATTCCTCTTTAGATTTGTTATGAAATCAATAAAATTATTTGCTCCTATAATTTATTGGCGTAAGAAAAGAAGGGAACCTAAAGCATATGAGAATTCATTGAGAAATTTGAAACATACCGATATAGAAAAAATGCGCGTAGGTCTTATTTGTTCTATAGAATTAAAGATCCTCCAAGATCTGTCTAAAGTTAATCGACCAATTATCGCTATAGGTATTGCTGACGACAATGTTCATCCAGTTGCACAAGCAAAACTAATCGCAGAAAAAGTAATGCAAGGAACTTATGCTGAAATTTCTAACAAAGAAAAAATTGATTCTATAGAAACAGCAAAATTGATCAAAGAATATTTTGATAAGAAATTAAATTAAAAATAATTAATCTGATTATTCAGATAAAATTTAATGCTTTTATATGGAAACGGTAAATGAGAATATAGTTATTGGGTGGATATGATGACTGTAAAGAATATTGACAAGAAAGATTTTGAAAAAGTGGAGTATTTAATGAATTATTGTTTTGGTATGGGACAAGAAATTGCCACTAAGGAAGAAGTGCAAAAATATCAAGATACAATAAATCTGGATTATGCTTGGGGATATTACAATGAAGAAGTTGAGTTAGTTAGCACATGGATGACATTCCCATGGCAAGCATACTTTCGAGGAAAATTAATGAAATTTGGTGCAGTAGCAGATGTCACAACTCAACCAGAATATCGAAGAAGGGGTCAGATACGTGAGTTGTTTTTACAGTCACTTAAGCAGATGAAAGAAACTGGTTATATAATGTCAGGATTATATCCCTTTAAATTTCCTTATTATGAAAAATTTGGTTATGCTATAGGTTCTGAAATTGTTTATTTAAAATGCAAACCTTCTGAAATATTACTTCCAGATAATTTTACACTCTTAAAAATAAAAGAAATACCCAAAAAAGAGACTTTTAAAATAATTGCTCCAATAAGGAACGAATTTGGCAAGAAATATAATTTCATTCATTTTTCGGATGAAAAAACTTGGTTCGTGAGAATGTTTGAAAAAAGAGATCAAATTTTTGGTGTATATGATTTAGACGGAAATTTAGTTGGTTATTTTATTACAAAAATAATGAAATTACCTACTGGTACTTGGGATTCATCATTAGATATTAAGGACGTTGTTGCACTTACTAGAGATGCTTTCTTTACTATCTTGGATTATATTAAAAGGCATACAGATCAAACAAATGAATTTCGTTGGAGAGTTGTTGATAAAGAATTAGATTTCATTAATTTTAGTGAAAAATATGAAGTTAAAATAGAAACAAAACCATTGGTAATGTATCGAGTAATAGATGTACAAAAAGCACTAGAAATAATCGATTATTCTAAGGAAATAAATGATTCAATTATACTTCTTATAAAAGATAAATACGCAGAATGGAATGATTGTCATTTCAAACTAACAGTGAATAATGGAAAAGCAATTTGTCAAAAAATCGACAAAACTGATTTTGATATGGAAATTGATGTCAATACTTTCACACAATTATTTATTGGGTATAAATCCATAGAAGAGATTAGCTTTTCAACATCTACAAAAGTAAAAGAAGCTAAAAAGAAAATTATTGATTGTATGTTCCCAAAGAAACATACTATGCTGTTAGTGCACTTTTAGCGGAAATTCATTGATTTCTTTTGGAATTTAAAA
>JAEORM010000076.1 GCA_016840905.1 Candidatus Gerdarchaeota archaeon
ATAAGAGGGAAATATGCTCAGTAAAGCTAAAATAATGCTAAATATGACAAGGAAGAGAGATAAGGACAGAATTATTTTATTTCTGGAAAGATTCATTATTTCCCTAAAGATTTCTAACGAAGAAGTTCTTTAAGGTTTAGATAGAACATTCATTGGTTTCTAGCAAACAATTTACTGATGTTACCTAAAAACATATGAAAAAAACTTTTAATTTCATTTATCGTCAGCTTTGATTTTCCGTTCTTTCTATTCTTAAATATTATAGGAATCTCTTTTACAGAAAATCCTTGCATCTGAGCTTGTTTGATTGTTTCTATTTGGATTTCATAGGTGTGACTATGAAAGCACCCTATTGTTTGTGATAAGAATTTTGAAGAGTAACAACGAAATCCACTAGTACAATCAACTGGCTTCAATCCCATCTTAACTCGAGCAAGAGTATTAGCACTTCGACTTATCACTTTTCTAAGATAAGACCAGCCAATTGTGCCTCCACCACTGCAATAACGACTTCCTATAACCAAATCATGTCCTGTTACAGTGTTTGAGATTAATCTAGGTAAATCTTTGGGATCATGAGAGTTGTCAGCGTCCATAGTAACAATGAATTCTGGAGTCACTCTCATTGACAAAAAGAACCTGAAATCTAATGTTATCGCGGTGCCAAGACCAGATTTTTTATTTCTAACAATTAGGGTTATATTGGAATATTTTTTTGCAGGCAACGAACAACATCCGATGTTCCATCTGGACTCGAATCATCTACTATTAGAATTTCAGATTTCAAGGGGAGACTTTCAATGTGCTCCACAATTTTTTCAAGATTTGAAGCTTCACAATATGTTGGAAGTAAAATACCCACAGTGCACTTTAATGCTGTGTTGTCTACTGCTTTGGGAGATATTGATAGAACCTTAATCAAATAGCAATTTTGAGAATTAAAGTTTGCACATAAAATTGAATATGACTAAAAGACTAAAATAATAGAGAAGGAATTATTTTTTTAGATTTTACATTTTCTGATTTCTTACTATTCAGTTTCAATTCTGGGTGCAAGGAAGAAAGTCAGTTTTCCTTCTCTTATTTGCTGAAAGTCTATTCTAATGGGCATGTCAGTTGAAAATTCAAGAGTTGCAATTTCTGAAGTTGCTGAAGCAGCTTTAATTATTTCGGATAAGTAGCTTAAGCTAAAGGTTGCTTTTGATAGTTCCTTTGCTTCAAGGTCTAATAAGGTATCACTTCCTTTCTGCAATGTTATGGTAGCTCCCATTAGATCACCAGAAGCATTTAAAACTAATTTTTCAGATTCAGCTTCTATTCTAACATGATCACTTACTAACTGTGCATCGTCAATTGCTTGACTCAAGCCACTTGTTGTCATTTTTGCTTTAGTATTGAATGTGATTTTTGGGGTTGGAACCTCTTCCTCAGATGCCTCAAGCGTAGGCATTGTGAAATTGCGCGTGTATTTTCCAGTTATTGAAATTTGTAGACGGCCTGTTTTTTCATCAAGGGTAAGCTCAACGGGTTCTTCTTTTCCAGCTCTTTTCAGAAGTTTGAGCAATTCACTGATGTTAATGCATATCTTTGTGGGTTCGTTGCAAATATATTCTTCAAAAACAGATTTAGGCCATTCAAAATCTATCATAGCAACCCTAGAAGGATCCATGGCTCGAAGCTTCAAACCATCTGGTTCAATATTGAAGGTTGCTTCATCTACAAGTATGGAAATCGCAGTAGCCATATCACGCAAAAGTTTTGAGTCAGATACATTAAGCTTAAACATTATGGTCATCCTCTGTTAAGCATACACTGTTATGCTTTAAAGATTTACGCACTTTAGTGTAAAGCTCATAAATAAAAGTATCCAGAGACACAATTCATTACTTCCAAAACCAAAAAAGAGATACCTAACTAAAATTTTAATTTTTGGAATTTTTGATATTTAATATGTTTTAATTTAGCTGTATTCTCTAAAAGTATAATTACATTTTGTGCATCTTAAGAACTGAGTAGACGATTCATCGGAACCTCTAGTCTGAACTTGCCAAACATAAGCATTGTTATTTCCACACTTTGGACATTCGATTCTTACAGTTGGTAGAGTTCGGAGTTTCTGTTCTTCTTTTCCTATCACTGCCACATATTGTTGAGGAGTGTGTTTGATTACTTTTCCAACTTTTGGTTCCACGTTACCTACTTCGGGTTTTTTGTAGCCACATTTGGGGCAAACCAATACAAATGATACTTCCTTACTGTTCTTTGGTTTTTTTGGTTCAAGACGGGAACCGCAATTAGGACAGAACTCCATGATTTCAGACTCCGATTCCGTTTTGTTCTCACTTTGCTTAGAAGCTATTAAATGTTTTCGTACTGTTCATTCTTCATTTACAGAAGTTATATTGGAAGCTATAAGATGAGCCACGCGTAAAGCTTCAGGAATATTACTTCTAGTAGAAGTTAAATTCAAAAAATCTTGAACTTCTTCTTTGGAAGTACCCGCCATTTCGATATAGACTTCACCCTTGCCTCTTGGAGCCCTCATAGAAAAAATTGGTCCAGCATTCATAACTGCATGCCAGCGTTCCTTATACCCTGGCAAGTTGGTTAAGGCTTGACGAACATCATCTAATGAAGGCTTCTTTTGATTAACTGAAATAATTGGTAAACCAGTAGACTGATTAAGAGAATCAATATCAACGACATTGAATCCTCCAACAGTAATACCGTTTAAAAAAACAACCTTTAATTGTCGATAAAAAATGGATTTTAAAATCATTTTTGAGATTTTTTCAGTCGCATCATATCCATCCACAGTAATGGTTGTACTTAAAACACCATCAATCCAATGTCCACCCCTAAACACTACTCCAACCACTAAAACGGAATCATGTGATTTGGCAACAAACCTACCATCATCAACACCCAACACTCTAATCTCAGGCTTTAATTTCTTCAAATTAATTTACCGCAAGAAAATTCAGTATTTATTACATTCATCTTTGGGAATTACCAAATTCGGTTTTATATAAAATAATAAATTACTGATATTTGAAAATTCATATGTAATTGCCAAAATTAAAACTCAAAATACATCACAAAAATTTTCAATTGGAGCAATATTTCAAGTAAAATAATTTTCCAAATAATTCTAAATATTTTCAAAATATGTAAAAAATTAATAAATTAATTCGTGTATATTCGAATTATTTTGAGGAAAAACTTTAACTATTGCCCCCAATTAAAAATGATAAATATTACTAATCACAAACATAGAAAGGTTAGATTCTTTGCAAACTCAAGTCAAGATTGATGAAATTGACGCCAAAATATTGAAAGCCCTTCTAAAGGAAGCACGCACAAGTTTTACCGATCTCTCTAAAATCTGTAAAATCTCAATTGGGGCAGTTAGGATGAGGTTTGCCAGACTAAAAAGAGAGGGAATTATTACAGGGGAAATTGCATTAGTTAATCCTCATAGTTTTGGATGTAAACATATTAGCGATCTAGGAATAATTTCAAAAATTGACAACGAACCAGAAGTAAAAGATTTCTTAAAAACGAAATCATATCTTTCTCACATTTTTGGTCCATTTGGCAAATACAGCTTTTTAGCAAAGGCCGTTTTAAAAGATACGCAACAATTAGCATCCATATTAGAAGATCTGGAATCATGTCAGTACATCAAAAGTGTTGATTCATTAATTTGGGTAGATGCAGCAAACATAGAATATCCCGAAAATCTTGTAATTGATCCTCTTAGTAATGATGAAAGAATAATACCAAAAGCATTAGAGATGCGCTACAAAATTGCAAAACTAGATGATACCGATAGAGAAATTGCAAGAATAATCACAAAAAGTAGCAGAACCCCCTTTAGAAGAATTGCAGAAAAACTGGGAATATCAACAAAAAATGCTATTCAAAGATACAGAAGGTTAAGACGTGAAAATGTTTTAACTCGAGCAACGATAACAGTTGATCTGTATAAACTCGGCTATAATGCAACTGCTTATATGTATATTAAGGCCGATAATCGCAGTAAAATACCTGAGATTTTTAACCAGCTTTACGGTATTCCCAATCTAATAGTCTCTTTAAGACTAATTGGAACATATGACATTCTAGTTGTATATGTCTTAAAGGATTTCAATGAACTATTTACTCTGAAGGAAAAATTGCGGAAAATCCAAGAAATCCAAGAAACTGAGCTCTTTCTTACTCCAAACGTACCTTCATGGCCATTGAATCTTTTTCCATCTCTTCTCGATTCAGAACAATTGGAACCAAAAGTCATTGAAGATTTTTAATTGGTCGAATTTATTATAAAAATTAAAGATAAAAAGACTAGGCAGATTGAAAAATACCATTACTTTAATGCAGAAGATAATGCTTTGTTAAAAGCTTCATTTTCTTCAATTGCTTTCTGAGCAGCCTGCATTAACATATCTTCAGGTTTTATTTTTCCTTTCGTACGGACATAAATAACTGGATTTGAAGCCAAGGGATGTGGAACATCATATCCTGCTTGATCTACTTTTGTGTTTTCTAAGAGTTTCTTCTGAAGACGATTACAAAGTCCGTGACCACACCCTTTTATTACAATTTTTAGTTCGTTGTCGGTTCCTTTAAGAATTTTATTCTCCCATAATCTCCACCTTCAATTAC
>JAEORM010000077.1 GCA_016840905.1 Candidatus Gerdarchaeota archaeon
AATTGGTATTGGACCAAATACAACAATAGCTAAAATTGCTACTGGTCGGAATAAACCTAATGGTATAACCTATGTTCCAAAACAATCAATTAGTCGTTTTTTAGCGCCATTACCTGTATCAGCTATTAGTGGTATTGGACCAAAAACAGCTGAAAGCCTAAAAAGAAAATATAATATCACAAAGATAGGTCAAATCATTGAAATTGGTTCAGAATTTGAAATGATTAGGAAATTTGGTCGTCTTGGAACCTTTTTTTATAGAGTTGTTACAGGTCAAGGAAGAACTAAAATACAACCTAGTAGTTCTTTTGGGGTAAAATCTATAAGTAAAGGAAGCACTTTTCATGGTCAAATGTTTGATGGTGAACCAGTTACTGTGGAAATGGTTTTACCTAAATTAATTAATCAAGTTCATGAACGCTTACTTAAAAAATTCTTCAAGTATAAAACTGTCACATTGGATGTTAGATTTCAAGATAATTTTCAAAATATTACCAGAAGTAAATCCTATCTTGCAGCAAATGATGATAAAGAAAGATTAAGGTCAGCTATTTATGAGATGTTAGAAGAAATTAATAATGATTTTAATAATGCTAAAATAAGAAAAGCTGCTGTTAGGGTTTCCAATTTTGTCAAACAAGATCCCCAACAAAAAGTAATAACTGATTATTTTACTCAATCACTTAAGTAAAGCTAGTAATTAATCTATCAACTCTTTATCTTCCAATTTTTTAATTCCATGTCGAACTTTTACCGCAACACCTTTTTGAAAAGCAAGCATATATTCTGCTGAAAGTTGTGCTCTACCTACTGCTAATAGCTCATCTTGTTCGTTAACAATAACCACTTCATCTTCAGGCATGATTTCAGGATCAACCTTCATGACATGTTTGGCAAAAACATTTCTTCCATCAGCGATAAATTCGCTGACATCCGATTGAACGATTACTCTACGTTTAGGACTTTTAACATATTGGATTATCCTACGTGCTCCTTCTAATCCCAAAGAGTATAAACCATCTGTTGCTCTTAAAGTAGCTAAACGTTTGCCATCAAGCAATATCTCTCTAATTTTATTCGTATTTTTTGAAAAAGTGACTAATACAGTATCCGGAGCAAGAACTTCATCAAATTCGTTGCCAAATTGATATTGAGCAACAGCTTTTAATTGACGTAAAGTCCAATTGTCGGGTTTTACAGCATCAATTCTATTAGCCAATCTTTTTTCCTCATTTGATTTTGATTGTTTTTTTACTTTAATCTTTAGATAATAATCTTATTACTAAAAAACTTGTATATCAAAAACTAGGTGTTCAACACCAGGTGAGTATTTCTTTACTTTCTTTCTAGCAAGGAATTCAATATCCCTATTTACTGATTTTGCTGCTTCTCTTAAACGATTAATTGATTGTTTTAGAACAACTTCTTTCTTTATTATAGCTTCATGGTAATGCATAATAGCTCCCTCTTTACATAGAAGCATTCCTTGTTTAATTTGAGTTAAATCACAATCTAAATACCCCAATAACACCCTATCAGCTTTACCTTTGTATGGTTTTAAAATTTCTCGATTATCACCAAGAATTGCTTTCATATGATTTTCTACTTTATTGAGTTCAATATTCTCAATCAAATAATTATAAGCTAATGGATTGATTTCTGCAGCAATTACCTGTAAAGGATTTCTATGTACTGCTAGAGGTAGTGACAAATTCCCCACACAAGCAAACATATCAACAATGAATTCATTATCTTTTGTTAGTTTTAGGAGTCTTTCCCTTTCACCATGATTACCAGGTGAAAAAGTTAATTTTGCTACATCAAGTTTGAAAAAACATCCAAGTTCTTTATGAATTGTTTCAGTGTTAGGATCACCAGCTAATAGCTTAAAATCAGGAGTTCTAATGATTCCTTCTGTTGGTCCAACTTTCCCTAGAATCGTTCTAATACGTTTCTTCTCATATTGCAACATTATTGATCCAATTTCTTCAGCATAATCCCCAAGTTCTTGAGAAATTGAAAGAATCAATATATCACCAACAATCCACCATCTTTGAGGTATGAATTGCATTAAATCATCTGGTATTCTTTCTCGATAAGCACTAAGCAATAGTTTTTTTCGTTTATTATATTCTTCAGACAATTTTCTACCCCAAAAGATCTACCAAGAATTCACATAAAATTTTCACACTATTCTTAACTTCAGAACTCATATCTTCCATATAAGTTAAGGAAAACGGTTGTATTCCAATAAATAATGTTGTAAGATTCTTTAGAGTGAATTTCAGATATTTGGTAAACATAGCCATAGAGACTTTATGAGAAGTAACCATATAAGCCGAACTAACGTTTTTTTCAGAAAAAATTCTAATGGTTCCTGGAGGTTCATCCATTTGAGCAGCATCAATTATTATAAGATAATCAGGTTCCTCACTTTTGATGACACCAGTAAAAGATTCCGGGACAGGTCCAGCATTAATCAATTTAACATTACTCTTGAGCTTTGTTTTTTCAAGCTCTTCTAAAGCTGCTATTCCCACTGCATCATCAGCCCGGTCAAAATTACCAATACCCATTATGCAAATCTTTTTTGAAGTGTTAATTTTTTTTAATAGTTTGGAACCTTCAATGTTCATAATTAACTCACCTAATGGTTTAAAGGAAGGTGGGTCCTTTTGGTAGTTTATCAATATATTTCAATAACTTGCTTGGCCAATTTTCTGGATTGGTTCCTTTTTGTGCAACAAAAGCGGAAATATATCGTTCAAAACTTCCTCCACCACAACCAGACCAAAGTTCTTTAGCTGATTGTGATTTCACTGTGAAATTTTTAGTATATTTATCTCCTAATATTGAAATGTTTTGAGTTTCCAACCATGGACTAGCTTCTCGAGTACCTTTGTAAGGCATGTAGATTTCCATATCAATTGTTCCTATTTGATCAAAGGTTTTCAATTCGATAGTTCCTTCTTCCTTATCAGCTCCTCCTTCTTGAGAAGTCCACCAGGGAGTAACCCAAGCTTCTTGGAATTCTAAATCAAGAACTTCACCTATGATTTTACGGAAACCAAGACGTAAATCTTGAGCAATTTTCTTGATTTGATCAGGAAAACCAATATACAAAGTCTCTATGCGGTGAAGCTCATCAACTCTTTCGAAGCCTTGTGCAGCTCCACTTTCATAGCGATAAGTTGGTCCTGACCAATCATAAACAAAAATCGGGAAGCTATCATCAGAAATTGTTTTACCTTGTAGATAAGCCCAGAAAGGCGGACATTGAGCGAAACTTAGACCACCTATAGGTGGACGTAATTTTTCC
>JAEORM010000078.1 GCA_016840905.1 Candidatus Gerdarchaeota archaeon
CATAAAATAAGGTCTATTTTCAATAAAAAAGATAGAAAAAAGCAAAAAAAGAATTAATTCAATTTTTGCAATTTCAAAATATCAGGCATTGCTGCTTTAACCTTCAAGCGTTTTTGATTAAATAATTTCAAACCTGATACTTCACCTCTATTCAAAGCGAAGAAGTCACTAGTTGTTATTTCATAACTAATCTCTGGATTATCATATTTACCTTTGATTGGATCACTTGGTTGCCCATTAGTTAATCTTAGATGCCAATAGGAATCAATGTCAGAGAAATAGTATTGCATGGTTTTGTTCCAAGTTTTGAAATGCTTCGCGAGGTTTTCATCTGTGAGCTTATCTCTAAGTACATTAATTTCTTTGATTATTTCTTCATCTGATACCAAAATAATTACCTCCTGAATCTTAACCATATTTGTAACTGACACCTGTTCCGCCTTTTGGCTCTTCATAAATTACAGCATCAAATTCACAAACATTCCAACAAGCTCCGCATTCACCGCATGCTTTGAGATTCTTTGGGCGGTAAATTTCTCCATCCTTTACCCAAACATCTCTTGTGCAGAATTTTGCACAATCGCCGCAGCCTGAGCATTTTTCTTCGTCTACTCGAACGAATTCGCCTGTTTCCTCTGGATAATAATCTACTTTCATTTCAACTTTCATTTTTCTGACCTCATTTTATTGTAAATGTCAATTGATTCTGAACCAACTTGTCTATATGGTTGGATGAATTCATAGAAATCCTTTGCTTCTTGCACGAGACTCATATCGTCCTCATCAGCTCCTCTCATCCAGTTTGTATGAATGGCATTGCTGATAAATCCACCACCGATGCATACATTTTGCATAATGTCAATTATTTCCTCATCGGTTTTTGATAGAATTGATTTCTTATTGAATTCTGCTACATAACGGAATCCTTGTAAAAACACATTATCGTTATATCTTCCCATGTAATGTTCTTCTAAGTTCTCAGCGGAAAGATCTCCAGCTTCAATTGCTTTCGCTGCTGCTTCTGCTGCATAAACTCCGGTAAAGAATGATTCAACCATACCTTCACCTAGGAAAGGTATTACAAATCCACCTGCTTCACCAGTGAGTATCAAACCATCTCTGGTTCTTTTTTCAATCGTCTCGTCAAATTCCAAATGAAGGCCCCAGGATTCTATTCTGCCACCTTCGATTTTTTCTTTTAGTGGTTTGAGGTCCAATAGATTCTGCATATAATCATTTACAGATTTGATTTCATCAGTGAATAGATTTTCATCCATGTAGCCACCAGTACCGATTGTAACAACTTCTCTCTTTGGAAAAGCCCAAGGCCATGTTTTATATTGAGTTTTTGGTGCTAAGAAATAATATATTGAATCACCAAATCGTTCATTGACTTTTTCTTCACCTAGATAGACATTTACTGTCACGTAAAGAATATTATTTGTTCCTTTTCTTTTGGGTATTAATCCTGCTTTTCGTCCCACAATTGAGTTTACTCCTGCAGCGTCAATAACCACTTTTGCATAGTACTTATCTCCAGAGTCAGTTACTACTCCTTTTATGGCGCCATCTTCTTCTATAATATCCATTACAGTTGTAGCTAATTTTACTTCTGCTCCTGCTTTCTTTGCTTGTTCAGTATGCCATGCATCAAGGTGATCTCTTCTTACAGAGAGAAGAATAAGTCCTTGTCCAGGTGTTTCTTTAAACATCGTGGTTCTGGATTCATTAACCATATAAGAACACATTTCTTTGATCTCACGTTCAACTGGACATTTCATAATATACTGTAAATCTGGATCAATAAGAGCTGCCATATTCAAGCATGTACCAGAAACATTTTTTTCTCCAGGAACGCGTGACTTCTCCAATAAAAGAGTTTTCAGACCCAACTCTGCTGCTTTCTTTGCAGCGGCTGGTCCCGCACAACCTGCCCCGACTACTATAACGTCATATTCATTTTTAGTCACGGTATTATCGCTTCCAATTGTTAGTAATAGATAGGAAAATAACTGAAATTATCTCCTGTCATCTTCCTTATTGTCGGAAATTTGAATAACTACATCTTTTTGCCTTTTTATCTTTTTCTCTTTTTATTCTATTTAAGTTTAAATATAAACGGAATCTTATATTAGAAAACAACAATTATTTAATCAAAAGGTGATTTCTATGATTCGCAATCAGTGGTATGTTGTTTTGAATTCTTCTGAACTCAGAAAAGGTAAACTTTTAGGTGTAACTAGGTTAGGTGAAAAGCTTGTCTTCTGGCGGGATAGAAATGGTGCTATAGGTTGCATATCTGATAAATGCATTCATAGAGGAGCTTCACTTTGCAAAGGACGATTATTAAGTAATAATAAACTTCAATGTCCTTTTCATGGTTTTGAATATGATGCAACTGGAAAAGTAACAAAAATTCCTGCACAAGGTAAGAATACTCCTGTTGCTGAACGATTTAAGGTGCATGCCTATCCAGTTAAAGATACACATGGTTTTATTTGGTTATGGTGGGGTGAACCTCAAGAAGAATATCCACCAATTCCCTTTTTCGAAGATATTGATGACAAATTCAAATATGACACATTTGTTGATCATTGGCCTGTTCATTATTCCCGAGCAATAGAAAATCAGCTTGATGTTCTTCATTTGCCCTTTGTTCATTATAACACAATTGGACGTGGTTGTAAAACCATTGCTGATGGTCCTATAGTTAAATGGGTTAACAATGAGTTACAAGTTTGGGTTTATTTAAGAAAAGATACAAACACAACACCAAAGAAAGCGTCTGAATTACCTGAACCAACACGACCTTCTCTCTTACATTTTAGATTTGGTAATATTTGGCAAAATCGTCTCGCAGATAAATTTAGGATTTTTGCTGCATTTGTTCCAGTTGATGAAGAAAATACTCTTATTTATCTTCGTATGTATCAAAAAATTTGGCGTTTGCCAGTAAGTGGGTGGCTTTTAACTAGGCTTGGTAATCGTATAGGCAATAAAAAAATTTTACGCCAGGATAAACGTGTTGTTATTACACAATTACCTAAGAAAAGTCAATATAAAATGGATGAAAATCTTGTACAAGGTGATTTACCAATTATAGAATATCGTAAGAAAAGAGCTGAATTATTAAAATTACAAGAAAAATAGTTTCATCTATATTTTCTGAACATATTTACTTTTTTTTATCTTATTTTCTATCTCATAATTATTAAAAACATTCATTTTTATTTAATATTAAGAAATACCTGGTTTAACAGGAAGATGGTGATCAAATAATGGAACTAATGATTTTACTTTGGGCATTACTAGGTCCTATCATTTCATTAATTATTGCATTTCCAATAACTGTTATTTTGAAAGATAATAGTCTAGTAGATCTTGGATGGGTTCTTGGTTTTATGTCTATGGGATGGATATCCTATATTATTAATGGTTTAACCTATGGTAATTGGTTAGCAATAAGACAGCTCACAATTACTATTTTAGTTACTATTTGGGGGATCAGATTATTCACACATTATGTAGTTCGTAAAGCTATCCGTAAAGTAGAAGATGCTCGATTTGCTGGTTATCGTAAAAATTGGACTAAGAATTTCTATCTAAAAACAATCTTAATGATTTTCTTACCACAAATATTCCTTATCTATATAATTGGTTTTCCAGTAGTGTTTGCTAATTCAGTGGTTGATAATTCACCAATTGATACAGTTGGTATAATCCTCTTGATAATTGGTGGATTAGTTTGGTTTGAAGGTTTCGTTGTAGAAACTACTGCTGATTTTCAATTACTCCGATTTAGAAAGAATCCAGAAAATAAAGGAAGGATTTTGAACAAAGGTATTTGGAAATACTCCCGTCATCCGAATTTCTTTGGTGAATCTGAGCAATGGTGGGGTATTTTCATTATAGCTATTTCATATGCTTTCTATAATTTTCCACCGGTGAGTATTACTCATATGGTTATAGGTTGGGTTTCAATAATTGGGCCTATTTTGTTAACTTTCATTCTCCTAAAAGTATCAGGAATCCCAACAGTTGAAAAAGAAGGAATACTCAAAGGACGAGAAGGTTACGATGAATATCTTGAAACAACTAGTGCTTTTATTCCTTGGTTTCCCAAGAAAAGAAAATCTGGATAAACCAGATTATTTTTTCTTTTCTGAATTTTGTTTTTAATTTTCATTTGTTGAAATAAATGATAAATTATTAAAGAGTCAAATTTTTGACAATTTGCTAACATTTAATAGTGTTTTAATAAACTATAAACCTACTATAATATTGAGGTCGTTACTTATAAAATGACAATCTTTTGTCCTAGCTGTGGAACAGCAAATCGTGATGATGCTGAAATGTGCTCTGAATGTGGTAGTGCTATTCCAAGATTTACAGATGATTCTCTAAATAAATCACCCTCCGCTCCTCCTCCTCCTCCTGCAAGTGCATTTGGAATCTATGAAACATATCCCCCTCCTCCTCCACCAGATGATTTTGGAATTGATATTGCTTATACTCCTCCTCCCCCACCTCAACAAGATTCCTCGGGATATTCTCCAGCCTATTCACCATATAGTACTGCTCCTGCTAGACAAAGAATTATTTGTGAACGATGTGGTACTGTTTTAAGACCTGATGACAGTCAATGTCCTGGTTGTGGCCAACCATATCAAGCAAATGTTAAATCACCAGCTCTTCCTCCTCCCCCTCCTAATAATCAACCTTCTCCATATGCTCCTAGAGCACCTTATCCACCAGCAACGCCATATGCTCCTAGACAACCCCAATCCTCTCAACCAGCTCCTCCCCCTCAAAAAAATCCTCCTTCTGATAAGATAGCTAAATGCGCTAAATGTGGTGCTATTGTTTATGATTATGAAACTCGTTGTAGTAATTGTAATAGAATTCTTGCACCACCCACCCGAACGACTGGTGATCCCGCGAAAGATCAAATTGGAAAAGCTCCTCCTGGAACAGCACGATGTGGTCGCTGTAATGCAATAGTTTATCCACATCATACTGTTTGTCCGAATTGTGGGAAACCTTTAACTCCAGTTGCTCCTCCCCAAGCAAGAGGCCCCAGTCAAAGAATAACACGCTGTCGTCGTTGTGGTCATACGGTATATCCAACAGATTCCCACTGTCCCAGTTGTGGACGAAAATTAGAGTCAACTTAGTATTCTAATTTTCTTTTTAACCAATAATTTTCTTTTATTCCAAAGTATTTTTGAACAAATAGTTCTTCATATTTTAGGTATGCTTGATCTCATTGTTTTAGGTAGTATAACAGAAGATTTGATTATTACCCCTAAAGAGGAAAAACGCTTTATTGGTGGTGTGCCAGTTTATGCTGCTGCAACAGCCCAAGTATTAAAAGCTACTTTAGGGATAGTTTCAAAGGTAGGTGTTGATTTTCATCTTCGCAACCTTGATGTTTTAAATTCATTTAATGCTGATTTAAATGGTTTTAAAATCGACGGTCAAACGTCCATGAAGTTTGAAAATAAATACTCCGCAAAAGGTAAACGCACTCAGAAGCTTTTATCAACCTCTGAAAAAATTTCCTTTGATGATATACCAGAAAGTTATATTCATACTTCCTGTATTCATCTTGGACCTGTGTTTAATGAAATTGATACAGATTTACTCCTAAAAGTAAGAGATCATTTCAAACTTGTTTCTCTTGATGGACAAGGTTTTACTCGTAGTGTAGAAAAGGGTAGTAAAAAGATCGTTTTAAAACCCTGGCTTGATTATTCAGAATATCTTCCATTAATTGATGTCTTAAAAGTTGATGATACTGAATTGATGGGTATTACTGCAACAACTAATTTGGATGACGCTATTAACTTAGCTTTGAAAACTAAATTAAAATTCCTTGTAATCACTCGAGCTCATAATGGTGCAATAATTTTCCATAATGAGCAAAGATACGATATTCCAGCGGTACCAACAACTATTATTGATGAAACTGGAGCTGGTGATACATTCATTACAGCTTTTCTATTGGAATATCTTCGTACAGAAGATTGCTATTATTCTGCTTTGATTGCTGCATGTACAGCTTCCTATAAAATTGCTCATTTAGGACCCATGCCAAATTACACCAAAGATGATATTATTATCAAATTAAAATCAATTTATCCAGATTTCATAGAAAAATAAGAATTATTCTCCCCTAATAATCAGTTATATTTTTCAAGAGGTAAGTATATTTTGATATTATAAAAGCAAGTGAGGTTAACTAAACTTGAGTACTGAAGATTATGATTATAGATTAGATGGTCCTAATGCTGAACGGATTGATGAAATAGTCCCCACAAAAATTTTGGTAGCAAAAACAGATGTAAGTGATACAGAAGCGGAAGCTATTTTTAATCGAGAAAAACTCGAGATTTTTAAAGGACTTTTTAAACGTCCCAAAGATACTGAGGTGGTTGTTTCTAGTATAAAGAAAAGCTTTGAACCCTATATGATTTTAGGTGGTGTGTATGAGCTTCGGTATTTAACTGAGCGATCATATGATTTAGATTTAGACGATAATGCAGTATCAGTTTTTATTTTAGGTGAAGAATTAATTGTTCCAGAACCTACTGAGGAAGAGGTTGAAGTTGAAATAAAAGGAAAAAAGAAAGGAGGATTCTTTAGTAATCTATTTTCAGATTCAAAGAAAAAATCTACCTCAAAACCAGAACTTCAAATAACTGGAATTGAACATGTTTATATCAAGAAAGATATTGTTGAAGCAAGAAACTACAAAGGAATTTCTATTAATCCAGATTCATTAGATGAAGCTGAAATTCTCGAAGTTTCTGATGATTTTATTCAAAAAGAGGTTACAGACCTTCCAAAAGATTATTTCGATATTGATGCATTAACAAATGAGATAATTACTGAATATACAGAAAAACCTGAAGGCGTTCAAAGGATTCTCTTTGAGAAATTAGTCTTAACTGACAAGAAAATAATCTTTTATCCAGTATACTGGGCTGAAATGATCTATAAAGATAGCAAAGAGAAAAATGTTCGTTTAGATTGTGTCACCCGCAAGGTAATGGAAGAAAAAGGCACCCGTTATGCTCCTCCCCCAACTGCTACAGCTCAGCCACAATCTGCAGCTGAAGTTGAAGTTGAAGAAGGAAAATGCCCCGAATGTCAGAATCCTATCGAAGCTGATGATATGTTTTGTGAAAGTTGTGGAGTAAAGTTGAAGTAGCATTTATACTTCAACCTTAGTTCTTTTTTCCATTTATTTTTGTTTAAGTTTTAGTAAATTATATTTTTCATAGTATTGGAACACTTTCATTAGAAAAGGTATACTTGTTTTGTCGTATTCATTTTCAATCAAGGCAGCTATTTCAGTTACTGTTCGTTTGTTATTTATCCAGAAAAAGGCTGATGTAAGTGTTTGTTCAAATTCTTTGTATTCTTCTGTTATCTTTTTATATTCCAATTCTTCCTCATATGTTAGGTCATTATTTCCTAAATCTACAGGACCTCTAAAAAGCTTATATGGAATAGTTTTTTCAGCTTCCATTTCTATTGGTTCTTTTGCAACCTCCACTTGAGAATCTAATGGTATAGGATTTAAATCACATAATTTTTCCAAAGTAAATTTCACATGATCTATTTCGGAATTTGTATATTCTTCCAGAAGATTTAGTTCTTTTATCAGAATATCATCTAGAATTTCTGTTTTTTCATCTTTTGGCAGTAATAGTCGTAATGATTCAAGAGCTTTCATTTCGATTTCCTTTCTAAACAAAAATCTATTTTCCACCTTTTCTAATGCTTCTCTCATTATCGCTGTGTGATTTTTATTTTTAATTTCATTTGTTTGTTTTTGCAGCTTATCAACCAAATCGCTAATATATTTTCTTCCAAAACTAGCTATTCGTTCTCTTCCTTTTGCTGCTACCTCTTGAGTGCACCAAAGAATATCAGGCATTTCTACATTAGCCAAAAAGTAACAATAAGTAGCTGTAAGGCTACCAACTAGATGAAGCATTTCAGGTGAAACCTTTTCTATCGTGTCTTCACTAGTGTGATAATATCGATCAGGCCATTGAATAAACATAGGTGTTCCTATACCTACATCAGGATATCCAAGAAGGTAATGGTCAGATCCCCCTGAGAATGGTTGATCATTTGCATACTTGAATGTTGCATATGCACCTGTTCCTAGGAAATTCTTTACCTCTTTTGCAGCTTCCTCAAGAATTGCACTTAAAACATCATTAACAAAAGAAGGTAAAGCGGGATGGGTTTTCTCCATAGTTAACGTTCTTCCACCACTAATTGTCTGATCAGCACCGATCATATCCAAATTAATACCTGCAACGAAATTACTAATTTTATCTTCATGTGTAGCTAGATAACAATATGTACCAGAAAATTCAGCCATTAATAAAAATCGTATACCACGTCTAGGTTTCTTTAACTGACCATTTGCAATTAATGTTTTTAATGTTCTAACTGCTTCTATAAGAGCTCCGCAACCAGATGCATTGTCAACAGCACTAGGTTTTGGATGGCAAAGATGTGCCACAGCAAGAATTTCTTTCTCATCCTCTTTTTCTCCTGGTATAAAACATTCAACTACCTCCATTTCCCCATTGTAAAAACTAGCATCGATTTTTGCATGTAATTTAACTTTTTTCTCAGATTGAGTTTTACTATTTTGTTCATTTTTTTCCTTTTCAATTTTCTTAATTAATTTCCTGAGTTCATCACCTTGTTCTGCTGATAAGACAAATCCCAAAGCATCTCCTTCTTCTCCTTTTGTTCCATACCAAAATGATGTATATCTTCTAGCAGTTGGAAAATTTGCTCGTGTTCTTATAGGTGGTAATTCTGAAACCAGATCATAAATTATTCCTATCGCACCGAGTTTCTTTAAAGCTATTGAACGTAGTTTATTAAGATCTGGGTCATCCGTTAGGATAAATTTTCCCTTTATATTATACTTGGCCATTTCTTTTTCGTCTAAACCACTTGGTAAGACCATAACTTCAGCAGTAATGCCCTCTTTAGGTGTTGGTTTTGACCTCTGAATAACAGAACAAGGGGTTTCAAAAAAGCGGCAAAGATTTCTTTCTTGATCTTTTGGTTCTATTAAATCTAAAGAAGCACAAGCTATACTCCATTCTTTAGGTATGGGATATCCCCAATAGCTATTTTTACCATTAGCAGGATACGATAAAATTGATACATAAGGAATTTTATACTCATTCAATCTATTTTGGCAATAATTAGCAGCTGCCCTAAAACCTGGTGATGATTGGATTCTATGGAAATTAGCTACTCCAGCTGTTATTTCCTTTGCATTTTCACCAGAAAATTCTCTTGAAATAACTGAAAAAATTTTTTTGAACATATACTAAGGATATACTTTTTAATCTTATTTCTTTTTTCTTCGATTCTCTCTCTAAAAACGTCCAAGATTCTTAGAAAGGTTTCTAAATGCCTATTAAATTATTTAATTGTCGAATAATGGGTATAATAGGTTTGGTGATTCTTTGTTTAATTTAAAATCTTTACCTGGAAGAGACGATTTGTTCTTCCCTAGCTTTGAAGACAATATTTCTAAAGTGCTTCCTAGTGTTCTAACTCTATATGATTTTAAATATCCTAAAAATCAAACATTACTTTCATCATTAGATAAAAAAGATGGTTGGAAAAGAACACAAGAGAATGAAATATCAAATATTGTTTTCATTGTTTTAGATGCTTTAGGTCTTAATGAATTTATGAAATACTCTAAGCTTCTTCGAAAATTGTATGAACCATTTGGCATTCCTTTATCATCAGTATTTCCAACAATTACCAGCACTTGTATTGCTTCTTTAAAATTTGGTACATTGCCTGTAGATCATGGGATTTTAGGACATAAAATTAACTTCTCTGAAATCAATAATGTAGTAGACACTCTTACTCTTAAAACTGATATGGGCTTTAACTTATCTAAAGTTGGTGTTGATGTTAAGAGTTGGATTTGGAGTGATTTTCTTTTATCAAATTACAATATAAATCATATATTGGTAATTGAAGACAGCATAGCAAATAGTGGATTATCCGAATTAGTAAACGAAAAACAAAATGCTATTGGTTATTTCAGCCATGTTGATTGTTTTGCTGCAACCCAAAGAATTTTGGAAAAATCGAATACTAAACAAAAAACTTTGATTGATCTTTATATCGGTTCATTGGATTCTATTAGTCATCGTTATTCAACTGATAGTCTTACCTTAATGGATGAAATTCAGAATATTGAAGAATTATTGTTCAAGATGCTAAAAAGACTTGATCCAGAAATTGCTTCTAAAACAGCTGTAGTAATTACAGCTGATCATGGTCAAGAGAATTTATCATCTGAAAATAGAATAGTTATTACTTCAGAAGATGAAGAAATAATTTCACCTATGCTTAAAACACGAGGAAGAAGTGGGCGAGTAATTCATCTATATTCAAAAGAGGGTAAACGAGATGAGGTTGTTCAATGGTTCTCTGAGAAGATAGGTGATAAAGGTATTATTTTCACAGAGGAGGAATATCCTACAGTTATGGGTAATGGTTCTCAAAGTTCGAAAGTTATTGAGCGTATTGGTGATATTCAAATAATTTTGGGTGAAAATGCTTCAATGTTTTTTGGGCATACAGGAGAATATGATCCAACGTATAATTTAGGATTAAACGCAACCCATGGTTCCTTGAGTAAAAATGAATTACAAGTTCCATTATTAATTGGTCGAGTATCTGACTTTCTTGAATTCATTTAAAAAAAGAAAAAAATGCGTTTCGCGGTTTATTTGAACCGCGGTGCCTATTTATTTACTTTTTATTTTTCTTGGCAATAGTTATTTCTATTGCTGAGACGTTTGCTGTACCGCCTTCACTTCTTTCGATTTGTTCTGTGCTGATACTGATATCCTTAATAACTGCATCTTGAACAAAACGATTTCGGATAATTTCTGCGGTATCGACAGCGCGACTGATTGCTCTTCCACGAGCCTTCAAAATTAAATCTTGGTTTCCTTCGTTTAACTGTGTTATACAAGCAAGCACGTAGGACATTACTGGTTTAGAGCCAATGAATACTACGTTCGATTCGGGTTTTTTAGACATTTTTAGATCACCTTAGTAGTCAATAGTAATTAAGTGATTGTTGTTTTTCTCATCCTTAGTCAATATATCTTTTTCTGTTTTTTTTACATTTTTTTAAGATCTTTTGATTGTTTTTTTGATTTTTCTATAGAATTTCAATGAAAAAGTGTCTTTTATTAGGAAAAAATAGTAGAAATAAAAGGACCAAAATTTATCCTTTTATTAAGCAGAAAAAGCTTTCAATAGATCAAAATCTCTTATTAGTCCTACAACATTACCTTTTGCATCTACCACTGGTATTTGATACAATTCTTGACGATGCATCTTTTTGGCTACATCGCTTAATGTTGCTTTGCTAAAAGTAGTAACAACTTCTTTAGTCATAATTTCTTTTACAGGGATTTCAGGTAATTTCAAATCTTTAGTGTGAACGATTATGGTTGAAACTGCGTCCCAACTTCCTTCTTTTCCTTCACCCGAGCTCATCTCATCCCGTTTTTCACTACTTATAGCATCATAGAATTTGACAAAATCAACCATTGTTATGATTCCAACCATGCTTGTTTTGTCATCAAAAATAAGTGCTGCTTCAGCTGTTGCAAATTCCATTATCTTTTGGCAAACAGGTAAAGGTGTTTCTTGCCACACCCCTAAAACCGCACTAGCCATATAATCACTTATTATTTTCTCAGAAGCACTAATAGCAATAACCTTTGAAATTATATCACCAATTGTTAGTAAACCAACTAATTTCTTCTTAGCATCAACTACTGGTAATTGTCTGAATTTATTATCGTATAGAATTTTTATAATAGCAGCAATTTCATCTTTTGGTGAAACAGTAACTGGATTTTTAGTCATGAGTAGAGCTAATTGAGTTTCTGATGGTTTATTAACAATATCAGTCTCTGTTATAATTCCTACTAACTCTTGAGTATCGTCTTTTATAACAGGAAAACTAGTAATATTTGTTTTTCTGATCAAATCGAATAGTTCATCACGTGTTCCTGGAACTTTTGCACAGATAGGGTCAACAGTCATTACATCTGCAACTTTCAAGATTCGTCTTCCTCCGGGATTAAAGGATTTTTATAAATTATTCACACCTATATATACCTAAATCAATATTAGTTGAATTAAAAAGACTTTTGTTCAGACTTTTCTATCAATACATATCATTACTTCATTATTAAATTAATGTTTTCATTGCATTCTATTTAACAAACTCTAGGTATTTGTTCACCTATGGGTTTTTCAATAATACGATGTCCACCTATTATTGTTTTTGAAATAACAAATCCTGGTCGTTCAGCTCTTACTTCACCAATGATGATAGCATTTTTTCCATTTGGTAATTGCTTGATGGCATTCAATACCTTTTCTGCTTGCTCTGCATGAACACCTATTATTACTCTACCTTCACAAGTTACTCCCAAAGGGTCCAATCCTAACATTTCGCTTGCTGCATTCACTGCAGGATTGATTGGTATCTTTTCATCTTCAATCCAAATACTTACTTTAGACTTTTCAGACAATTCGTTTAATGCTGAGGCTAAACCTCCACGAGTGGGATCTTTCATAGCAACTATACCCCCAAGTTTTAATGCTGCAGTAACTATATCAGTAACAGTTCCAACATCTGAAATTAATTCAGTTTCAAACGAGATTCCTTCTCTTCCAGCCATTAAAGCTATGCCATGATCGCCAATTGTACCTGAGACAATTATTTTATCTCCTGGTTTTAACTTTGAATCTTGAATATCAATTGTTTCATCCTCTATTATTCCTATACCCGCAGTAGTTACTATCATTTTATCTAAAGTTCCACGAGGCATAACCTTTGTATCACCAGCAATGATTGCCACATTATTATCCTCAGCAGTTTTAGCGAGGGAATCAACAATTCGTTGCAAATCCTTTACTGGAAATCCTTCTTCAATTATTAAGCTTGATAATATTGCTAGCGGTTTTCCTCCCATTACAGCAATATCATTTATTGTTCCAGTGATCGCTAATTTTCCCAAATCCCCTCCTGGAAAGAAAATCGGGTGAACAGTATGCCCATCAATTGATGTTACAATACGGTTAGATCCAATTTTAATTGTTGCTCCATCATCCTTTTCATCTAACCCTATTCCATCACCAATTTTTCTATGTTTAATATTTTTCATAACAATTTCAAGCAATTCATCCATTTTTGTCCCACCAGCACCATGGGACAAATCAACAAATTCGGGGATCATCATACATCAAATCACTAATGGTTTCGATACAAATTAACTTTAAGGTTTAATAATTGAACCTTTTATCTTTCTTTAATATAGAAATATTAAGCACTGTAATTATTATCTTTTTAAAATAATCTACGAATAACTTATTAATTTGAAATTTTAGTTGATAATTTATCAATAATAAATAAGTTGATTATTATGAGTCAAATACGAGCCTCTCACATTCTTGTCGAGAAATATACAAAAGCTGAAGAATTACATAATCAGTTAAAATCAGTTAATTCAAAACAATTGCCAACTCTTTTCAAAAAATTAGCCAGTGAAAATTCTATTTGTTCCTCTGCAAAAAAGGGTGGTGACCTAGGTCAATTTGGTAGGGGTAAAATGGTTAAAGAATTTGAAAAAGCAGCTTTTGCTTTACAACCTGGACAAATGTCTGGTTTAGTGAAAACTCAGTTTGGTTATCATATTATTCTAAGAACTGGTTAATCTCAGTTCTCCCCTTTTATTTATTAAGATTAAATTATTGCTTATACCAATGAATGCACATACAAGGGCAATCATCAATTGTTTTTTGTATGGCTTTATCATCTGCTTTTTCAGGAGCAAAAGCTTCGGATTTTCCTTCTGGAGTTAATCTAAAAACATCTGGTAAAGCAAATGTACATAAACCACAACCACAACATTCTGAATTATTGACTCTTGGAATTTTACCTTTACTACTCATTATTTTAACCCATTTAGTTTTCCATGATGCAGCAATAAATTAGAGCATGAAGATAAATTTTCTTCTATTATAAATTTAAGTTATATTTAAGATTTAAGGAAAAAATAGAAAAAAATGGCGGAATAGAGGAGAAAAATATAACAATCTTGGAAGATTATTATACTTTTTGAAAATCTATTCAAGATCCTTTGCGGCTTTTTCTTCGCCTTTATGCATTCTCTTATAACTTCTCTTTTTCTGAATTTCTTTAAGCTGATCAGTTTGATATACTTCACGCATTAATTTGGTATATTCTTCAACTTCAGCAGCTGGATATTTATTAAAGAGATGACATCTCACGGTATGTTGAGGAGCAACCTGTCGCAATAAGGGAACATCTGTCTTACAAATCTCCATAGTGTGAGAACATCTTGGATGGAATCTACAACCTGATGGAGGTTCAATTAAGTTAGGAATAGATCCTGGTATAATTGTAAGATCATCATCTTTTCTAGTATCAGGTTTTGGAATAGCTCCTAATAATGCAATACTATAAGGATGCATTGGGTTCTTGTATAATTCAATTGTTGAAGCGTATTCAACAATGTACCCTGCATACATAACTGTAACATAATCAGTCAATTCAGCTATTACCCCAAGATCATGGGTAATAAGCATAATAGCCATATTAAATTCATTTCTAATAGCTTTTAGAATGTTCAAAATTTGCGCTTGAATAGTAACATCAAGAGCTGTTGTTGGTTCATCGGCAATTAGTAATTCAGGATTACATGAAAGTGCCATAGCAATCATAACACGTTGTCTCATACCACCAGAGAACATAAACGGATAATCATCAACTCGATCGACCGCACTAGGAATTCCTACAAGGTCCATAATTTTAATTGCATTTTCTCGTGCAGTTTGCAAATCAACTTCTTGATGAAGTCGAATAGCTTCCATTATTTGATCTCCTACTGTTAAGACAGGATTAAGTGAAGTCATTGGGTCTTGGAAAATCATAGCCATTTTGTTACCACGAATGGTTCTCATTTCAGCATCTGATTTCCTTCGTAAATCTTCTCCACGATACCAAACTTCACCTTCGATGATTTTGCCAGGTGGATCAGGGACAATACCCATAACAGAAAGAGCACTAACTGATTTTCCACAACCAGATTCGCCCACTATTCCTAGGGTCTTTGCTTCATACACTTTATAGCTAACATTTTCAATTGCCCTAACAATACCTTCTTCAGTAAAGAAATAGGTCCTTATACCTCGGACATCTAAGATAACGCCTTCTTCTTCTGGTGGGCGCAGTTCAGTTACAAAGGTTGGTTCGCTCATTTTTATTTCTCCGAACAAATTCCGCCATGTTAAATTTATCTAATATCTATTAAACAATTTGTATCGATTTAATTAATTTTCCATTAATGACAATAAATCGATAATTTTAGTTTTAAATACAGACTCTATAAATATAAAATACTTTAAAATTATTACGTTTGTTTTGCCGAATCTATTTAAATCAAATTTCAAGCCTTTTTAAACAAAAAAACTAATCTAATTCCAGTTTTCTAATTGTTTTTTGTTCCTTTGATCTTAATGAGATTAAAGATCGATTCAAAATATCTGGGATAAAGAAAAATAAAATTGCATTAGCTGCAACTTTTGATGCTGTTACAGGCAATCCAATTATTAAAGCAGTAAAATAACCTATGAATTGAAAATCATTGGAGATTAAAACCCAACCAATATTCACAATTAGGTCATAGACAATTGTTAATAGTCCCCCAAGAACTGCTAAGAAAAGTCTTCGGAAAATACTTATTTTAATAGGCATTTTACGACCGACCATTGAACCCGTTAATGCAATCATTAAAAATGCAATAATCTTAAAAGGAAAAATAATTGCTCCAGGTCCTATCATAGCTGTCGCTATGATTTCATAGAGTGCTTCTGATAATAGCGCAAGGTAGCTTCCATATAATGGTCCAAGTATTATTCCACCAATAAAAAGTGTAAGCGTCATAAATTCTAGGTAAGGAAAACTGATAAAAATACTTGATAAAGCAATACCAAGAGCTGTGAATATTGCTAATAGGGCTATTTTTATGGTATGATTTTTTGGTGTATACACTGTTAAAGGTAAATCTGGTAATTCGGTTTTAGATTCATCATTCTCATTAATATCAGCTTTATCTTCTTTGGAAGTATCTATTTCAGTAGGGATATCTTTTTCACCATCTGAACTATTTTTCAAGCTGATATTAGTTTCTTTCATTACCATCAATTCCTACCAAATCTTTTCCTAGAAAGTACAATTCCTCCTCCAATAATTATGAAAACTACAAACGTATCAAATCCAATATTTTGTGAAGTAATAGGTAGAGGAATTGTTGTTGAATTTAAATGCATTTGTAGCCAGAACGAACCATAGGAAGTATTGGTTGATATCAAAATACCTGTAATGGGTTCATACACAAGATTGGTTTTTTGAAATCCCTCCTCATAATTAATTTCAATAACTTCTATTTGTTGTCCTAATACTGTTATTAATTTATCGTAAGTTATATCTACATTCTCATTATCAGTAAATGGAGCTTTTTGCTCGATATTAGCCCAATTCTTCTCTAACGAAACTAGCCCACCATACCAAGGATAAAGTGATAAAATTAGATTAAAACCAATTTCCACACTATCAGCATTTACTGTCAAATTTCCCAATGCTAGATTACCAACAAGATACTCCTCTTCTTCAATTTGCTTCCAATCTGTTATATTATACGTCAATATATCACTTTTATTGGCAAACCAAGAACACACTGGTGATGACATATTATACCAGGTGGTAACTTCTGATGAGATATTATCAATTTTCCAACTAAAATTTTCACCTAGATAAAATTCTGCTGGAAAAGAAGCTGTACCAATTTTAGCA